>DPVY01000232.1 GCA_003527965.1 Fidelibacterota bacterium | reverse complement strand
TCGTGATTCCCGATTGTAAGGGCCGACGGTTGCAGCTGATTTAATATCAGAATTTGGGACATACCTTTGGTTAAAGCCGATATTGGAGATCCCTGAAAATCATCACCGGCGTTAAGAACGAGGGCGCCGGGATAAATTGTCTTTAATGAATCAATATAGCCTGCCAGTGTCGCATAACCGCCGATGTCCAGACCTTTCGTGTGTCCCCAGTTTGATTTATATGGAATATTGGCGCTGTGCAAATCATTCCAGTGGAGGAAATTGACGGTGAGCGGTTGCTGAACAGCGTCTGTTTTTGATGGTATCGTGGTCGGGGCTTGAACTGTTGCACATTTTATGCTAAAAATCAGCAGAGTTGATAGTAGGGAGAGTTGAACATTGCGCAATTTGATCATATAGTCTCCGGATTATGGTGTGTACATTAACATTAGAAAGGAATTTCCGTATTAAAAGAGGGAAAATCAAGGAATTTGATGGTTGTTCCGGAGCTTCATTTGGGAAAATAGAAACTTAGATGTAAATTAATTCAGTAGAAAGTATTTGTGCTCAAAGTTTGTTATGGTTGTCCTTTACGCTAAAATCTTCTTATTGCTGATCCTATTGCTGTTGTCCGGGTTTTTTTCGGGTTCGGAAACAGCCCTGTTTTCTTTGTCCCGGGTTCAGGTTGAGAAGCTATCCTCGTCAAGGGGGCATAAAGGGCGCCTGGTGGAGAAATTGCTGGAGCGCCCCCGCCGTCTGATCATTTCCATTTTGTTGGGGAATGAATTTGTCAATATATCTATCTCTTCCATATCGGCGGCTCTTGTCATCCAACTCTTTGGAAGGGAAGCCCCCTGGGTAAATATTGTTATTGTTTTGCCGGTTCTACTGCTGTTGGGAGAATTGACGCCTAAAACTATCGCGATCAAGAAAAATGAAAAGTTTTCTGTAGTTGCCGCTGGGTTATTAGATCGGTTTTCAAGAATCATTGCACCGGTCCGTTGGTTTATGCTTGTTATTTCAGATCGTATTACCGCGTTATTTGTCGGTAAATCATCGCGTACCGGCAGTATTTTGACCGAAGACGTCATCAAAACAATTGTTGAAGAGGGTGAAAAAGAGGGTATTATTGATTCGTTGGAAAGAGAATATATTTATAAAATATTTGATTTTGGCGATGTCAGCCTGGACGATGTTATGACTCCTCGTGTAAATATGTTTTATCTGCCCGACGATATGCCCCTGAGCGAGATGGTTTTGGCAATTAAAGAAAAACATTTTTCCAAAGTGCCTATTTATCATGAAAACAGAGATAATATCATCGGAATCTTATTTGCGACCGATCTCGTGGGGCTAACGGATGAGGATCTAACCCGATCCGATGAAACACTCCGTAGAATTCTGCGCAAACCCTATTTTGTACCGGTCACTAAAAGGGCGGATATTCTTTTCCAAACGATGCAGCGGCGCAAGATTTCTGTTGCCATTGTGCTGGATGAGTACGGCGGCGTCCAGGGATTGGTTAGTATGGAAGATTTACTCGAGTTTATTTTTGGTGAGATCACCGATGAATTTGAAGACGATGCCGACCAGCACGAAAAACTCAGCGAACGGTTATTTCGGATTAAAGCCAACATGTCTCTGGAAGAATTTAACGGATTGTTAGGGTCTGAGTTGTATTCGGAAGATGTTGAAACAATCGGCGGATTTATTTTTACCCTGTTTGGTGAACTGCCCAAAGTCAGGTCCACAATCGAATATCAGGGGCTGCATTTCACGGTGGAAAAAATCAGTAATAACCGGATCGACTCTCTTATGGTGAAAAAGAAATAATGTCCAGTCTTATTTCCATATTAATCATTGTGCTGTGTGTGATCGGAGAGGCTTTTTTCTCCGGGGCAGAGATTGCAATTGTATCTGTTGATCGTATCCACGCCCGCCATATGGCCAAAACCGGACACCGTTCTTATCGGCGGGTAATAGATATGCTAAAAAAGCCGGAGTGGATTCTCGGCACAACTCTGTTTGGTACAAACTTATGCACAGTTACCAGTACTACTTTAGCGGCATCACAATTTTATCTTTGGCTCGGAGCTATTGGGATTCCCATTTCAATTATAGTCATGACGTTTGTCGATCTGATTTTTGCCGAGATTGTGCCCAAAAGTATTTTTCAGCAACTCAGCAACCAAATTACGCCGCGGATCATTTTTACCTTACGTCTGTTCATGGTCATCTTTTTTCCATTGATTTGGGTGTTTTCGAAACTTGCCGGATTGTTGGCGGTTATCTTCGGCGGGGTCAAATTAAAGGAAGAGCATAGATTTGTCAGCAAAGAGGAGCTTAAGTTGCTGATGAAGATGAAGCACGATACGGGAGACGTAAAACCGGCTGAGCGCAAGATGATCAACCGACTGTTGCATTTTTTGGAGACTGAAGCCAGCGAGATCATGGTGCCGCTGATCGATGTCGCCGCCTTAAGCGATAAAGCCACTATCGGCGAGGCATTCGAAGTCTTTGTCCGAACGAAACACCGGCGTCTGCCAATTTACCGGGACAGGATCGATAAAATTACCGGAATTTTAAACAGCTTTGACATACTGGGGGAAAATCCCGGCAAAAGTATAAAACCCTTTGTCCGACCGGCTTACTATATTCCGCCGGGCATAAGAGCCGCCGAACTGTTGGAAAAATTACAGAATAACGCTAAGAGTATGGTTATCGTTGTGGACGAATTTGGCGGCGCCGAGGGAATTATTACCGTTGAAGATATTCTCGAAGAGGTGGTTGGAGATATTGATGATGAATACGATGAATTAGAACGGATGTATACAATTCAGGAAGATGGGAAAATTGTTATAAACGGCAGAATGCCCGTCGATGATTTTAATGACCGCTTCAGCCTGAAGATTCCCGAAGGGGATTATGAAACCGTGAGTGGATTTATGATTAATGCCATGAAACGGATTCCGAAAGTGGGTGAAAAAGTTCGTTTGCCTGATATGGATTTGGTGGTCACCAAAGCCACGAACCGCACAATATTGGAAATCACAATTCAGCCGGTAGCTCCGCCGGGTGATCCCAAATAGAATATAGATACCTACCAATAAAATAAAACATTGTGCCGGTAATTAATCCGGCTATAGCATCGACGGCGTAATGATAGCTGCAATAGACAGTTGCAATGACGATTCCGGCAGACCATAATTGAATTAACCGGCGTTTGCTTTTAAATTCATTAAAACTATAAAGAAATATAATGACGGTCGAAGTCACATGGGTACTGGGAAAAGCGCCGCCGCCCTGAAATCCGTCGATACTGTAAATAAAATTCATTATCGGTATGAAAAGCAAGCCCCCGGAGAAAATGTCGGGGCGTTCCAGTACCGGTCCGTCTCCCGGGAATAGAATGAAAATGATATAATGAACATACATCATGATTGTCAACGTGAATATCATTTCGTGAGTTTTCGGACGACGGTTCAAAAGCATGATCGTGCCGGGAATGAAAAGCAAAAGGTAGTAGGAAAAATAGAACAAATGCATTGTTTCATTGACCAGCATACTATTAACTGCCGGAGCAAGGGTCTGATTTGGCTGAAATCCGAACAAGAGATTGTCCCAGTGTTGCAGAACCGGGTCAAAAGTCTCGTTAAAAATCAGATTGTCAGAAAACGTGCTTTGGGTGTAGTAAAACATAAAAGTAATAATCGGTAGCCAGGTGTGTAGCCAGTAATGAACTGTTCCGAAATCCCGGTTTTCATAATAAATGAGATACAGCAGAAGGCTAATAATTGCAAGGTTACAAGTTAAAAACCACCATGGTTTAGCAAGAGTTTGATTAAAAACGATGGAAATAGCAGCCATGAGTAAACTATAGATTAAAACAAAATAATCAACCGGGAAGATTCCCTGTTTGAGACGATGTTGAAAAGGCAAAATATTTTTCATAGCCATTTCTGTTCCCGATACCATGAAGCTGTCATTGAAAAGCCGGTTTCTATATTATATTTAGGTGTATATCCTAAAGTTCCCCTGGCTTTTTCCGAGGAAAAGAGCCAGTATTGTGCCGCAATCTCCCGATATTTATCGGAATTAAACATGGCGCTGTGACCGGAAATTTTTGAGAGGGCGCCGTTGAAAAGAGCTGCGGTTTTTAGAAGGGACAGAGGAATATATACCGGAGCTGTCCATGTTTTAAGAGCTTTGGCGGCGTGATTGACGACAGCATTTACCGAATAACCGCCGTTTTGGCCGTCGTTTAGATTAAATATTTCTCCGGATTTGAGATCCTTTTCAAGAACACATAAAATGACCCGCACTAAATCCCCAACATGGATTATATCAATATATTTTGGTTTAAAACCAATTCGGGGATTTATGTGAAATTTGGCCATTTTGAAAAAAGCCAATGACTCCCGGTCACCAGGTCCGTAAACAACGGAAGGGCGCAGAATGATACAGTGCAGCTGTTTGCTGTATTCATGCACGATCTGCTCCGCCTGAAATTTGCTCCGACCGTAGGCTGAAACAGGATGTGGTTTGGATTCTTCGGTCAACGGCTTCTGTGTCGGAGCCGGTCCCAGAGCAGCCTGAGAACTGAAATAGATAAAACGGGCGTGTGGATTTCCGGCTTGAACTAATGCTTCGAGAATGTTGCGGGTTCCTTCGACATTTATTAAAAAAAACGTTTTGGCGCCGGACGCCTTAATTGCTCCGCCCAAATGAACAACGGCGTCAATCCCGACACATGCCTTAACGAGTGATTGTTTGTCCAGCAAATCTCCGGAGAACCAGTTGACGGCATCATTAAAATTGTCCGGTCGGTGGCTTGTGCTTCTTGCCAGGCAACTGACTGTCCAGCCTTTCTGGAGAAGCGCGGGAACAAGCTGCCGCCCGACGAAACCGGTAGCGCCGGTGACTAAAATATTCAGCGACCGTTCATTTTTAGATCTGTTTATTTGCGGAGCAGTCATGAAACAATTTCATTTTTTTTATTTATTGCATTATGTATTGGAGCAATCAGCAGTACACCGAGATTGGCAAATAAAATTGTATAAATCAGATAAATTTCCGGTTTATATAGAACGGCCGAGACAATTAAAACAAGGGTATGGGTTGACAAATCGACGGGCGACCATAAAAACATTAAATATTTATTGGTCTGATAATACTGTTGTGTGTTGTATTTGCGCGGTTTTCCGGAAAACTTCTTCTGTATTCTGCAATAACCCAGGTAAATAGTGATTATTTTTTGCGCTATCGGTTGGGCGTTTTGCCGCTTTAATTTTTTCAGCTCGGTTGTAAATTCAGCAATTTCATCATCGAGAGTATTAAATGTGCCAAGCGCATGCATAAAATATTGACTGCGATAATAGTCAACCAGGATGCTGTGAAACGCCAGTGAAATCGCCGCCAGCGCCGCAGCCAACCAGGCCGATACGGGCAGGGACAGGGCCATGCGGGACATACCGATTCCGAGACCGAGGAAGATTGCTACTCCGTTAACATAATCAATAAGACCGTCAATAATTCGACCGGTTGGAGTTCCGTTTTTTTTAAACCGAGCCAGCATGCCGTCGGTACAATCCAACAAATGGGTAATTCCATAAAATATTCCGGCAAACAGAAAACTTTGGGGAGTGCCCAGGGAAAAACAGACGCCGCACAGGATTCCGGTTAGCATTGCAGAAACAGACACCTGGTTTGGTGTGATTGGGAAAAGGCAGAATAATTTCATCAGGAGAAATCCCAGGGGTCTGAAGGACACCAGATCCGTGATTCCTTCAACGGGCAGTGGCTTCAGGGCTGACAGGTATTCACGAAATAACTTCTTCATAAGTATTTTACATCTCCTTTTCAAAAAGACGATAGGTTTTGGCAATATGTGTGCCGTAGATTTTTTCCAAAGCCCGCCGCATATGGAGATTGTTTTCCAATATCCAGGACATCTCGCCCTTATTAAACCCGCGCCTTAGACCGTTTTTGAATGTTTCATAATAGAAAACAATATCGATTCCCTTGTGGCGATGTTCTTTTAATACACCCATAATCACGGTTCGGGTGCCGGTGATTTTACGGTTGTACCAGAGCAGTTTAAATATTCCAAAGGGAAACAGACGACCGCTTCGCAATTTTATTAAAGCTTCGTTGATATCCGGGATTGTAAAGGATACCCCAACCGGATTTCCATCGATCTCGGCAATCAGCGCCATGTCGGGAATGATGACCGGTTTTAAATTATTCTTGAGATCCTCTATCTCGTTGTCTGTAAGCGGTACAGCGCCCCAATTTTCAGCCCAGGCGGCATTGTAGACTAGCTTAACGCGTTTAACATCTTCATCAAGTTTTTTCATGTTAATCTCGCGAACAGTGAAATCAGCACTTTTCCGTATTTTTTTTACCGCACGAGCCAACCGGTTTGGTATATCGTTTACATCTTTGATTGAATAGGCGTAGAGATCCATCTTTTTCTTAAATCCGGCGGACTCGATGAGGTCGATATAATAGGGTGGATTATATGTCATTTCTATGACCGGCGGTTGATCAAATGCATCGATCAGCAGACCCGCGGTCTCGTTCTGTGAATAATTTTCGGGACCGCGAATGTATTTCAAGCCCTGTTTTTTGAGCCAGGCGGCGGCTTTCTCGAACAGAGCGTGGGCAGTTTCCCGGTCGTTTATGGCTTCAAAAAAACCGAAGAATCCAACACCGTCATTATAAACTTTTAAATGATTATTGTTTTTAATGGCAGCAATTCGCCCGGTGATTTCACCATTTCTTTTGGCAAGAAAAAATTCTGCGTCAGAATGTTCAAAAAACGGGCTGCGCTGCTTGCTGAACATCTTTTTCTGTTCTGAGAGCAGGGGTGGAACCCAGTTGGGATTCCCGGAATAAATTTTCCAGGGAAATTTGATAAATTGCGTCATTTCATTTTTGGTGTGGACCGGAACGATTTCAATCGACATAAAACCTCCAATTTCAGAGAACTGTAAAATATACCAATATTATTGAATAAGAAAAAACCTTACCTGAGAAATTAAGACTTCAATTTGGGGGTCACTATATTCTTCTTTAAATTCCACTACTTTTTGATAATGAAGAAAAATATTTTGGAGTTAAAATGCAGATTGGAATAATCGGATTGCCTTTTTCGGGTAAATCCACTCTTTTTACCACGTTGTTGAGCCAGAAATCGGCAAGTAGTGAGTTTCGTTCAAAACATCAGGCTGAAAGGGGGGTCATTAAAGTTCAGGATGCCCGCCTTGATAAATTAACAGCGATGTTCAATCCCAAAAGCAAGGTAAATGTAACGGTTGAATACATTAAAGTTCCCGGCTTCGATACTAACAGCGCGAGTGGTATGTCGGCTCAATTTTTAGCGAATGTGAAAACTGTTGATGAAATTCTTTTGGTTGTGCGTGCTTTTGAAAATGAGCTTTATCCACACCCTCTCAATCGGGTCGACCCAAAGGCCGATATTCAATATGTGATGTCGGAGCTGTTATTGTCGGACCTTGTTATCACTGAGAGCCGGCTCGAAAAGCTGAAGAAGCAGATTAAGAAAATAAAAGACGAGAATGATATTAAGGAAAAAAATCTTCTCGAAAAATGTAAAATTATTTTGGAACAGGATACGCCTTTACGAGACGGGAGTTTTGCAGATGAAGAAGCAAAATTACTGAGAGGGTTTCAGTTTCTGACGGCAAAACCAATGTTAATTGTCCTGAACATCGCAGAAAAAGACTTGAAGAATGCGGAAAATTATGTGCAGCAGTATAAATATCCGGGTTCCGGGAATGTCGGCGTTGTACCTCTCTGTTTGAAAATAGAGCAAGAGATTTCCGAACTCGATCCTGAAGACCGGGAAATGTTTATGGAGGAGTTGGGGATTCAGGAGTCCGCTCTTTTTCGTCTCGTGCGTCAGTCTTATGAGCAGCTTGGGCTAATGAGTTTTTTTACTGTTGGTGAAGATGAATGCCGGTCGTGGACAATCCGGAAAGGAACGAATGCTCAAAAAGCTGCCGGAACCATCCACTCCGATCTTGAGCGGGGATTTATCCGGGCGGAAGTCGTTTCCTATGCCGATCTTGTTCAACATGGCAGTCTGCCGGCTTGCCGGGCAAAGGGGCTGGTTCGGTTGGAAGGGAAGGATTATATCGTCCAAGACGGCGATATCATGGAAATTCGCTTTAATGTATAAAACGTCTCGGTCTCGTAAAAGTTGATGAAGAAATAACAATCTGCCAAGAAAATATATTGGATACAAAAGTGCTGCTACTTTCGGTCGGTTTTGTTGGTTTCGCCTTTTTGTGAATCAATAATTTTTACTTCCATGGGACGTTGGGTGTCCAGATGAATATCCCGCTGGGGGAAGGCGATGACAATACCGGCTTCCCGGAACAGTTCGTCAATGCGGAACCGTATATCGCTTTCCACAATCAGCGGATTGACCTCTTCGGAAAGTTGAATCCAAAAATAGGTCTTAAACATTAAGGCACTGTCGCCGAAATCAGTGAAAAGCACGATTGGCTCCGGCTGGTTTTCGATTGTAGGGTGGTCTTTAACGGCTTTTAAAATCAGATCGTGTACTTTTCGTACCGGTGAACCGTAAGCAACACCGACATTAATCTCCCGGCGCAGGAAGTTATCCACCAGCGACCAGTTGATGACGCTATTTTCGAGCAGTTTGCTGTTTGGTATTACCAGCCGGTAATTTTCAAAAGTGCGGATACGGGTTGAACGTCCGCCAATATGTTCAACTGTTCCCCGGCGGTTTTCTATTTCGACAATATCGCCGACTTTTAACGGTCGCTCCATCATTAACACCAGTCCGCTCAGAAAATTATTGACCAGGTGCTGGCTGCCGAGACCGAAGCCGATGGCGAAAGCTCCGCCAATAACCGTGAAGGCAGTGAGAGGAATCCCTACAACGCTAAGCACAAAAAGCAGCACAAATACGAACAGGATATATTTAAAAATAGTCTCAAGAGATTTTTTTACGGAAATATCTTCCCGAAAACGCCGGGGTATCAGCATTACAATCTGACGGGATAGATAGTTAGTCAATCCCAGGCCCAGGATTAACAGAATAAATCCGATAATAATATTGCCCAGTTCAATGTTACTACCCTTGATGGAAAAAATAGTCAATCGCCAGGTCTGAACAAATGCGCCTGATGAAAATCCCATGATGAGCAGAGCTGCCAGCAACAGTGCTACGGATAAGATGGTGCCGATAGTAGATTCAAGCCAGTTGCGGGTTTTTTTATCTTTGATAAACCGACCGACGAAAAGGATGTTAATTTTTACTGCGAGGAAACGGGCTATGCGCCGCCCCAGTAAAATAACCAGCGCCGCCAGGAGAAATTTGCCAAGGCGTACATCCAGGATTTTATTCTGAATCAGCGGATAACTCCACATTACGGCAATGAAATTGTAAAGTTCTTTAATAAAAGAGTAAAACCGGTCGATCATTTTTCAAATTCCTTGAAATACTATTTGTAATCTATCAGGATTACCATAAAAATACAATCTTATCCTTGTTGTTTTCGCGGAAATAGGCAAAAGATTATGAAAATTTATTCATCCGGGGGTTGTTTATAAGAATATTCTCTGTTATTTTTCCGGTATGAAAATACTGGTTATCCACGGTCCCAATATGCCTCTTTTAGGGAAAGTCTCGGCGAACACGGAGACACGGTTAACAATTGATAAAATCAACAGGTCCCTACGAAAAGCCGCAACAGAGCTGAACATAGATTTGAAAATCTTACAGTTTTACGACGAAGAACATATAATGAAAACAATCAGCCGCAGCCGGAAAGAGATTGCCGGCATCCTGATTAATCCCGGACCACTGGCCAGAACGGCTTATGGAACCAGGGAATTGCTGGCGATTCTCCAGATACCCACCGCCGAAGTTCACATGAGCGAATTTCCTTTTTCAAAAGAAAACTATGATCAATCCGTGCTGACGGATGTTGTAAAATTCCGGTACTGCCGGCCCGGCTTGGAGCCCTATCTTAATGGGCTGAAAGATCTTGCAAGCTGTTTGTAATACGGCATAACGTGAAAAATATTTACAACGGAGGACAACATGAAGAAATTATTTTCTGTCATGATGTTTGTTTTGTTTTTGTTCAATATGTTATGGGCGTACACCGGTGAGGTAGTAAAAGAGTTCGATACACCCGGCAGCTGTCCGACGGGGCTCGCATTCGACGGGAAAAATCTGTGGCTGGCTGATCGCAAAGCAGATAAGCTGTTTTGCATTGACCCGAAGAACGGCAGGGTGCTAAGATATATTGATTCACCCGCCTACTGGCCAATGGGTCTGTGCTGGGACAGTGAAGCCCTTTGGAATGCCGATTGGAAAGAGGGGAAAATATACCGGGTTGACCCCAAAACAGGTACAATTCTCAAAACGGTAGAATCTCCCGGGCGGAGTCCCCGGGGGCTGGCGTGGGACGGAAAATATCTCTGGTGTACCGATGACATTGCCGATAAAATAATCCAGTTCAGTCCCGATGACGGTACAACGATCAGGGAGTTTAAAGCGCCGGCAAAGGATCCAAGAGGATTATGTTTTGACGGAAAGTATTTGTGGGTATCCGATCGAATCAAGGATGAAATTTATATGGTTGATCCCGAAAGCGGCTGTGTGGTTTTAATTACTGAAGCTCCAAGTCCTTTCACCCGTGGTTTGGCATTTGACGGTGATAATATCTGGGCTGTCGATTATCAAACTGATAAAATTTATCAATTGAAATTGAAAGACGGACAAAAGTTCGTCAGGACAAATGACCGTCGCGCAACAGTTACCATGACCCACCAGGTTAAAAATTTCGGCCCCGGAAAAATAAAAACACTCGATGTTCATCTCGCCATTCCTCAAAACAGGGACACCCAGGATATTCACGGTGAAATACGGTACCAACCCGCATATACTCGTATAGTAACCGACAAATGGGGGCAGAAAACCGCCCTTTTTACCACAAAAAATCTTAAACCACAAACTATTCAGAATATGATATCCGTGGTGGAAGCGACGATTTATGAAACACGCTATTTCATCTTTCCCGATGAAGTTGGCTCTTTGGATGAAATTCCAAAAGAGATCAAGGCGGTTTATCTTGAGGATAATGAGAAATATCAGATCAACCATCCGGTGATCAGAGATGCCGTTTCTAAATGTGTTGGCGACGAGCAAAATCCCTTCTGGATTGCCCGGAAAATTTTCAATCACCTCATCGAAAATTTGTATTATGAACGGGTTGGCGGCTGGAATACGGCACCGACGGTTTTGGCGCGGGGCAACGGCTCGTGTTCGGAATATACCTTTGTTTATATCGCCATGTGCCGGGCGGCGGGATTGCCAGCGCGCTATGTCGGCTCGGTGGTAGTGCGAGGTGACGACGCCAGCATGGACGATGTTTTTCATCGCTGGGCAGAGGTTTATCTGCCGAACTATGGTTGGATACCCGTTGATCCCAGCGGCGGCGATAATGATTTGCCCCGGGACCAGGCGAATTATTTTGGGCATCTGGCCAATCGGTTTCTGATTACCACAGAAAGCGGCGGCGGCTCCGAAACTATGGGCTGGACGTATAATTCCAACGAATTTTGGACATCGGAACCGCAGACGAAAGTCGAAATTGAGACCATTGCGGAGTGGGAAACGGTTAAATAATTTCAGATTTCAGATTGCAAATTTTAGATTGTAGTTCGCTGCATGTGAGTCCTGACCGTTATCCTATAAATAAGAGGTTGTATTCGATAATAAATTTGCATATTATTGAATTATGGAAACATCAATATACAAACCAGAATTACCATTAACTGATTTTATTGAAGAGACTACTCGCCAATATCTGAAATCTCTGAATGGAGAAAGTAGAAAACATAATGGCCAATATTTTACACCTGCGAGTATTGCAAAATTTATGGCAGAAATGGCAAAATATTCTTCAGAGTCAATAAATTTGCTTGATCCCGGAGCGGGTACCGGAATATTAACAGCTGCAATTTGTGATCAGATCATTAAATATAAAAAATGTAAATATTTGAAAATTGATTTGTACGAAAATGATAATAAAGTCATTCCGTTTTTACAAAAAAATATTGGGGTAATCGAAGATAGATTGAATGAAAACGGGATAAAAACAGATGTAAATATTATTACGGAAGATTTTATTATTCATAATGCTCATTTAATTGAAGAGACCCTATTTTTAAAGAAAAGTATTCACCTTTACGATATAATAATTTCTAATCCACCATATTTTAAAGTATCCAAGGGAAGTAAAATATCTCAATTGATGAGCAATATAGTCCACGGTCAGCCTAATATATATATGTTTTTTATGGCACTTTCTGCTGTATTACTAAAACAAGACGGACAATTAATATTCATAACACCTCGGAGCTATTGTTCCGGTCTATATTTTAAACGTTTTAGACAATGGTTTTTAAATGAGATAAAACCAGTACATTTTCATTCCTTTGAATCCAGAAAAGATACATTTAAAAGCGAGGTACTACAAGAGACAATTATAATTAGAGGGATAAAACAGATTAACAATCCATTGTGGACCAAAATCACGGTGAGCCAAAATTCAGATTTTAATAATTCTTACATATTAAACACGAAATATGAACAAATTATTTTCCCCCAAGATCAGGATAAAATTATCCATATTCCAAGTAGTAAATGTGATCTCGAAACAATAAAAATCGTTAAATCCTGGGGAAAATCGTTTACTGATTTAGGATTTAGATTATCGACAGGTCCTGTTGTTAGTTTTAGAGCCTCTAAATATACTGAGTACAATACGAATTTTGATGGATATACCAGTGCGCCTCTTATTTGGATGAATCATCTGAAAAATTTCCAGATTCAATATCCCTTAAAAAATATTAATAAGCCACAGGTCATTAAAATATCAAGTAATTCAGTCAGCCTGTTGTTAAAAAATAAAAATTATGTTTTAGTAAAAAGATTTTCATCTAAAGAACAAAAAAGAAGAATATCAGCTTATTATTACTCATCTTCAAGATTTAACACAACATATATTGGTTTTGAAAATCATCTCAACTATATATGGAAACCATTAGGAGAACTTTCTGAAATCGAGGCATTAGGAATAACTGCAATTTTAAATTCATCATTGATAGATAGATACTTTAGAATTATAAATGGAAATACACAGGTAAACGCTTCAGAGATAAATTCTCTATCGTTTCCAAGTTATAATACCATAATCGATATTGGGAGAAAAAGTATGCATGAAAAACGGATTACTTTTTCACTTATCGATTCAATAGTATTTAATGAACTTTCAATAAACGATGAGTTAAAGGAGAAAATAGACTGTGAGTAAAATCGAGGATGCAAAAAATATTCTATCTGCACTTGGATTATCTAAACGGCAACAAAATGACAGGTCCGCAAGAGTCCTTTTATCTTTAGCGAATATTAAAGAGAAAGACTCTTGGAGAAAAGCATCAAATAATCCAATCGGTATCCATGAAATGATAATATTTATTGCTGATAAATACAATTTTCAATACGCAGAAAACAGTCGTGAATCTATAAGACGACAATCTATTCACCAATTTGAACAGGCCGGGAGAATAATAAGGAATGCCGATAATCCATCTCGTCCAACAAATAGCGGCAAAACTGTCTATTCTATTATACCTGAAGCGCTAAAAGTAATAAAAACATACAAGTTAAAAAAATGGAAAAAAGAACTATCTGATTTTAAGTCAAATATTAATTCTCTGATTAAGAAATATGAAAAAACCAGAAAAATTCATTTAACGACAATTAAAATAAATAACAAGGAGTACAAATTCTCTCCGGGGAAGCATAATATACTTCAGAAGAAAATACTGGATATTTTCGCGCCTCGATTTGCTCATGATACGGTAGTCGTATATATTGGCGACACTGCACATAAACGTTTATACTTAGATGAAGAAATATGTAAAACACTTTTCATTGATATAACACAGCACGACAAACTACCTGATGTTGTATTGTATAATTCTCAAAAAGAATGGTTGTATTTAATAGAAGCGGTAACAAGTCATGGCCCAATATCTTTTAAAAGAGTTATAGAACTCAATGAAATGCTTCGGGAATCACGTACACAAAAAATATTCGTATCTGCTTTTCCAGATTTTAAAACGTTTATCAAATATGCTCCTGAAATAGCATGGGAAACAGAAGTCTGGATTTCTGAAAACCCTGACCATATGATTCATTTTAATGGTGAAAAATTTCTTGGGCCTATGAAAAAATCTAAATAAAAAGCCTGCCATTATCAGCACCTAACGGTGAAA
>DPVY01000046.1 GCA_003527965.1 Fidelibacterota bacterium | reverse complement strand
TATTTAAATGCTTTAATCCTAATTTTTTGATATTCGGACATGGTCTATCCTTTATTATTTTGATGCTAATTATTATAAAGCGCGTCGATTTCTTTTTTATATTTGGCTTCGATGACATTACGCTTGATTTTCAGGCTGGGGGTCAGTTCACCCTTGTTAAGGGAAAGGGGCTCTGGTAACAGGATGAATTTTTTGATTTTCTCAAAGCGAGCCAGGTTACTCTGTAGCTGATCGATAGTATCCTCAAAAAGGCGGACAACATCGGGATGCTTGATCATCTCGGCGTTGTTGGTAAATGGCAGATTTTGGGCGTCGGTCCATTGTTTCAGGGCTTCGTAACTCGGTACGATAACGGCGCTGATGAAATTACGTTTGTTGCCCATCAGGCAGACGTCTTCGATGTATTTACTTTTTTTAAGGATATTTTCGATCGGTGCGGAGGCTACATTTTTTCCGCCGGAAGTGACCAGGATATTTTTCTTGCGGTCAGTAATGTAAAGAAAATTATCTTTATCCATGTGACCGATGTCACCGGTATGCAGCCAGCCATCGTCATCGATTATCTCTTTGGTAAGATCGGGGCGTTTATAATAACCCGCCATCAGCGTTGGGCCTTTGACCAGCACTTCGCCATCGGGGCTGATTTTCATCTCCAGCCCAGCTATCGGTTTCCCACAGGACCCGTAACGGGATTTACCGAAAGGTGTAAGCGTGAGAATCAAATGAGTCTCGGTCATGCCATAGCCTTCGATAATCTGTATATCCAGCGCCTCGAAGAATTTCATGGTTTCTACAGACAGTGGCGCCCCGCCGGCGATGGGATAGCACATACGTCCGCCCATGATCATCTTGATTTTATTGAAGACGAGCCGGTTGGCGATCCGGTACTTGTGCTTCAGCAACCAGCTCAGTTTGTTGTCGATTTTATCTTCGTGGTAACGGCGACCGGTACGTTGCGCCCAGAAAAAGATTTTTTGTTTCAAGGCAGAGCTCTGTTCAACCCGTTCCATGACTTTTGCGGCGACTTTTTCAAATAACCGGGGAACGCTGACGATGACGTGAGGGCGGGCTTCTTTCAAATCGTCAATCACGGTATCGATACTCCGGGCATAATGAATCGTACATCCTTTATAGATCGGACACCAGTGACCTGCCAGCCGTTCATATAGATGACTCAGAGGCAGAAAGGAAAGAAACACAAAAGAACTTTGCAGATTCAACTGCGCTTCAGCATTAACGATATCGGTCACAAATCCCCGGTGGTGCAGCATGACGCCTTTAGGATTACCGGTGGTTCCTGATGTGTAAACCATGCTGCAGATGTCATCGGGTTGAATGGAGTTCATGGATTGGTCAAAATATTCCGGATGTTCTTTCTGATAGATTTGCCCTTTTTCGAGCAGGTTTTGGTAGGCGTAAACCTGGCGAATATCCGACTCCACCTGATCAAAAGCTATAACAAATTTCAAATCCGGGAGAGCTTTGTCGATTTGAGCGATTTTATCAAATTGTTCCTGGTTTTCAACAAAAATAGCCCGCGCTTCGGAATCTTTTAAAACATATTCGATCTGATTTGCAGGCAGGGTTTGATACACCGGAACCGTCACGCCTTTTAGGCAGAATACGGCGAAATCACTGATGGTCCATTCGGGACGGTTGTTGGATAGAATGGCGATCTTATCACGGGGCTTCAGACCGAGCGCCGCCAGACCGTTAGCAACGAGTTTAACCTGTTCGCCAAATTCAGTATAGGTAAAAGACTGATAACCGTCCGGTTTTTGAATTTTCAGGGCGGTTTTATCCGGATAGTTGGAAATAGTGTTAAAGAGAATGTGAGGAATGCTTTGATACTTCATGATTACCCCTTCTGCTTTTGTTTTTTTAAACATTATCGGTTAATTGTCCCGGCTGGGAATTAATAGCGGTAATCCGGGGATTTTAACCGGGCATTGATAAACAGCATTAGTTTCGTCTTCCGTTAGATAGAGAGTTTTCAGATCTTTGCCGCCGAACTCAAGATTGCTGGGCTTTTTGCCGGGAGTTGGAATCGTCTGAAGAACTTTCCCTTTTGGTGAAACAATATAAACCGCGCTGCCGCCAAAATGAGCAATGTATATATTACCCTTTTTATCCAGGGCAATGCCGTCGGGATCGCCGCCGGGTAGTTCAATTAAGACCTCCTGTTTGAATATAGAACCGTCTTTTGAAAAAGAGAACTTCAATACCCGCCCAAGCGCCGATTCACAGATATATATGTGCTTAGGGTCTTTGGAAAAGGCAATACCGTTAGGGAAAGCTAAATTCTGGATTAGCGGTTCGACTTGAAAATCCGGAAAAGTAATCCGATAAACCGTTCCGTCGGGATTACTGCGGTCATAGTTAAAAGTATCGGTAAAATATAAATGACCATCGGGGCCAAAAGCCAGATCGTTAGGTCGGTGAAAGGGTTCGTCCTGATAGCCGTTGGCAATTGTTCGGATCTTACCGGTTCGGTCAATATTCAAAATGGCGCCCTGACCAAAATCACAGGCAAAAAGTGAATTATTTCCAAAGACGAGGCCGTTGGTTTTTTTAAATTGATGGTTTTGATTATCAGCAACGATAAAGGTATCGGCGACTCCGGAATGAATGCGGGTGATCCAGTCTCCGTCACAATTGGATACATACAGGGTGTTTTCCCTGGCCCAGGCGGGGCCTTCGGGAAATTTTAATCTTTCGGCAACTTTAGTCCATTCGGGATTGGGGACAATTGGTCCGCGGTCGCATTGATAAGCAGATAATAACAGGCTGAATAACCCTAAGACAAGTGAAATTCGAGTCGCAGTAAATAGCTTTTGCATAAATTGCCTTGCTTAATTGGTGATGAAGTCTAAGATATTTCCCAGGGTGCTGCTATCGGTTTTATAGAATTCGGTATAGCGGTAGCGGCTACATGTGACGGCTGCAAATTTTTGGTTTTGAACATCGAAAAGTTTGGAAAAAAATCCGCCGGTGGTTCTGATTTCGCCGGTTTCATATTCGGTGCCGTGACACTTGGGACAAATATAAATACGTGATTCTTCCATAATATCTTTCCTAATTTACGTTTTAAATACTTCCATTCATATAATTAATGTACAGCCCATAATTCCATCAGGGCTTATTCGGTTCCGTAAATACGATCGCCGGCGTCTCCCAGACCGGGCAGGATATAGGCGTGTTCATTCAGCTCCCGGTCCAGTGCCGCTGTAAAAATCGGCAGGTCAGGGTGTTCGGTAGTCAGACGTCTAACGCCTTCCGGAGCAGCTACGAGACAAACAAAGCTGATGTCGGTGACGCCTTTGTCTTTAATAAATTTCAAAGCACTGGAGGCGCTGCCGCCGGTAGCGAGCATAGGATCAATGACAATTACTTTCGTTGCGTTGATATTAGGTGGCAGCTTGGTGTAATATTCCACCGCTTCGAGCGTATTTTTATCCCGGTAAAGTCCGATATGACCAACCCGCGAACGGGGAATAAGATTATGAATACCGTCGATCATACCCAGTCCGGCCCGTAAAATCGGAACCAGAGTAATCTCTTTAGCCAGTTGGTAGCCGGTAGTTTTTTCCAACGGAGTTTCCACTTCTGTTTCCAGGGTTTCAAAATCCCTGAAAATTTCATAGACCATCAGGGACGCAATTTCACTGAGGAGTGTACGAAAAAGGTGATTTTTTGTATGCACATCACGCAACATGGTCAATTTGGTTTGAATAAGAGGGTGTTTGATTATTGTGAGTGCGGGAAATTGAAGTGAACTCATGCGGATTCCTAACGGCTATTTGTCTATTGGATTATTTTTCTTTTCCAGTGATGTGGCTATCTCGGTCATTTCCCTGGAAAGATTATTCAACCGGAATTCGATGGAGTTCAGGATCCAGAACTGGAAATGTTCGACCTTGGTCTGCTTATGAATCATCCAGATAATCTTGAGGGATACCAACAGAACACCGACTTCAATAGAAAATAAGGGAGGCAAAGGCATCGGGATTCTATACAAATGACGGAAGATATCAAAAATAAATACACAAATAATGGTAATAAAGAAGATTAAGTTAATAATATGGTCTTTTTTGGCCGTGCCTTTTCCACCAATCTGCCCAACGATGTTGCGGATTTTCTCTTTTTCTGCCCGAAAATGTTCCAATTCCTGTTCAAGAGTGACGTTTTCTTCGGTTTTCATAGCAAAACTCCGGTTACTTTGTAAGATATCATTTTAGAACCTATATTTACCCTTCACATTTATTTTAATAATTACTATTTTACATCCAATGAAAATTACGAGTTTCACAATAGCTTTCAAATTAAAAAACATGATATTAACAATTTATTGTGTTCAACCCCTAAAAGTGAAGGATCTGCAATGAAAGGCAAAATGATCACACGATTTTTTCGATATGTAAAAATTGACACTCAGTCGCAAGAGGGTATTGAAGATCGCTATCCCAGCACAGAAAAACAGAAAGATTTGCTGGAGTTGTTGGTAAGTGAATTGAAGGAATTGGGATTAAAAGATGTCGAGATGGATAAGTATGGTTATGTTACGGCGATCTTTCCGGGAAATTTGACAAAAGAAGAGAACGCCAAAGTTCCGGTAATCGGCTTGCTTGCCCATGTCGATACATCACCCGATGTCAGCGGAACGAATGTGAAACCCGTAATTCATAAAAATTATGAAGGAGGGGATATCGTATTACCCGGTGACCCGAAAGTTGTTCTGAGAGCCGCGGAAAATC
>DPVY01000234.1 GCA_003527965.1 Fidelibacterota bacterium | reverse complement strand
ATGTCGTTATTTCCGCCAGTTCCTCGTAAGCCACATCGGCGGCTTTGACGGTAATGACATTACCTGTTACGCTTAATATTTTATTATAGACCTTTTGCATCGCCTGAGTATTCCTCAATCAATTGGGTTATTAATGCCTCCTGTTCACTGAATTTATCGTCCTTCATGTCTAAATAATTCCAATCAATGAACAACTGGCGTAATTTATTAAAGAAGCTGCGCGCTTCCTCTTTTTCTTTCAGTTTAAATTCCTTTTCCAGCACATTGATAACTTTTTGAAACACCTGTTTCTGGCGCTCCGGAGACGTGGCGCCATCGACCGCATCAAAAGAGTTTTGCTGCAGATAGACATTATCGAGAAATTCGGATTTCAGATAAATGATGTAATCTTCCACCGAGGTTCCCTCTTCTCCCACTACCAACATCATCTGGTGAACTTCATTCCCTTTAAAAAGTATTTTGCGGGCATCGTCTATCATATTTTGAGGGATAAAACTCTTGTACTTTGACCAGCTTTCCAGAGGGTGAATCGCCGGATAGCGGCGGGCATTTGAGCGATCGCGGGATAAACCGTGGAAAGCACCGACCACTTTCAGAGTTGATTGAGTCACCGGCTCTTCAAAATTACCACCCGCCGGGCTGACCGTACCGCCGATGGTTAGACTACCCCTGCTGCCGTCGTTTAGTTCCACCAGACCGGCGCGTTCATAAAACTGGGCAATCCGGGATTCCAAATAGGCGGGGAAAGCCTCCTCGCCGGGAATCTCTTCGAGGCGACCGGACAACTCACGCATTGCCTGCGCCCAGCGGGAAGTTGAATCGGCTAATAAAAGCACATTCAAACCCATCTGTCGGTAATATTCTCCAAGTGTAGCGGCGGTATAAACCGAAGCTTCACGGGCCGCTACCGGCATGGAGCTGGTGTTACAGATGATGATCGTCCGTTCCATCAGGGATTTCCCGGTTCGTGGATCGGTAATTTCAGGAAATTCACGCAGAGTTTCCACCACCTCACCGGCACGTTCACCGCAGGCGGCAATAATTACGATATCGGCTTCGGCAAAACGGCTGGTAACCTGCTGCAGAACGGTCTTACCGGCTCCGAACGGGCCGGGAATACAATAAGTCCCCCCCTTTGCTACCGGGAAAAACGTATCAATAATGCGAGTCTGAGTAACCAGTGACTCGTGGGGTACAAGTTTGTCGCGATAATTGGTAATCGGGATTTTGACCGGCCATTCAAAGTACATCGTCAGGTTACGCTTAGCGCCCTTTTCGTTCTCAATAGTTGCTATGGTTTCAACAACTTTATATTTGTCCTTTTCCACAATCGTATTGATTGTATAATTCCCCTGAATATCAAAAGGCACAAAGATCTTATGTTCGAAAATGCCCTCCTTGACATGACCGAGAATGCTGCCGCTAGTGACAATGTCACCTATCTTAGCCGTGGGTGTGAATTCCCACTCTTTCTCGAAGTCGAGGGCGTCCAGAATGACCCCCCGTTTCAGAAAAAAACCGTGCATTTTCGCCAGCTCGTTCAACGGGTTTTGCAAGCCGTCGTAAACCATTCCCAGAAGACCCGGGCCTAGCTGCACCGACAACATTTCACCGGTAAATTCCACCTCGTTACCGATCTTCAAGCCTTTGGTAATCTCAAAGACCTGCATGTAGGCGATATTTCCCTGAATCTTAATAACTTCGGATTTGAGCCGGTCTTCACCGGAAATCGCATACCCGACTTCATTTTGGATAATATTATCTTCAAAGGCAACCGAAATCATGTTGCCGTTAATACTAACAATTGTTCCTTTACTCTGTTTCATAAGCCTATTTCAGTATATGTTTGAAAATTTTCCTTGCCAATTTCCTTGTTGAAGCGTTGTAAACGCGCCAATATCTGTAATTTCAGATAATAGAGAATAAAATATGTGATGTCCGAATAATGCCCAAATTCCAATTCATCGATAAAATTCCAGCGCAATAACAATAATTTTTTCTCAACTTCCAGCGGATTACCCTCTTTGATGATTGTAACGGGGAACAAAACAGTCTTGTACTCCTGCCGCTGTTTAAGGGCTGTCCGCCATAGAACCAGCTCCGTCCTCAATTGAAATTCAAATTGCTTGAATTCCTTCAGGGGCTGTGGTTCGGAACCTGTTTTCTCTGTGTTTTTAAAATCAACCCTGTTTAAAAGGTAAAAATCAGAAGCGCTCATCCATTTTCGGGCTTCCGTCAGAAATGTCTCAATCCTGATTAGCGGATCTTTGTCGAATTCCAGCATCGGCAGCTGGGCGGCAAAGTAGTAATACTTGTCCATTACACCTTATTTAATATTTCTCTAATCGTGGGATTTAAAAACTCCGCGATAAGTTCTGCGATACTTTCATCGGTAAAATCATAATAGACATCATTACCTTTCAAGCCGACCCGGAAGCCTTTGGCAACTCCTTTATCGACTTTGAAGGTCACGGTCTCTTTCAATTGCTCACGACTTTTGGAAAGAACAAAATCCTTGAGAGCCGGTAAATCTTTGGCACTGACCAGTACTTCCATATCGCCGTTGAAATTTTCCGCAATTTTTGCGATAAGCTCTTTCAGAAAATCCGGCTTAAGGGTCGCGCCGATCTCCTGTTTAAAAATCGTATCAAACAAACGGATCAGTTGTTCTTTGGTCACCAAAACGGTATCGCGAGCGGCTTGTTTTAGAGCGGCTTCGCCGTTGGAACGAATTTTCGCGCCCTCTTTCTCGGCCGTGGCGATGATACCTTCCCCTTCATCCTTAGCCTTTTTCACAATTTCCGCAGCCTCGGTCCTGGCTTTCTGAATAATTTCATCGGCGGACTTGCGGGCTTCGGCAATTCCATCGCTTTTTATTTTCTCAATTAAATGCTCGAGTTTCGATTCCATGAAAACTCTCCTTTATCAACGTAGTAATCGTTATAAATTTAAAAAACTGGCGCTATTGCTATACCTAATTGATGATTTTGAGTCTCTTGCTCAAGAGAGAGATTTGTGATTTTATCGCACGGATAGCCAAATCAACAGAGGCGGGGATTTTCAGTGACGTATCCGGGTTTATCGGTATCTTCCAAAATTGCATCTTACTTTAAAAAGCAACGGAGAATTTACACTCTTAAATAGGTCTTGTCAAGACAGCAGGCATAGTTTCCCAAATATTCCAGCCTTGACTTTCACCATAATCTCATCGCAGATTCCAGCATGTTTAAGGTCTGTTTAATCCAACCGCCCATCGAAGACTTCTACGCAACGGCGCTTCGCAACATCCCCCTGGGATTATTGTCAATTGGCGCTGCATTAAATAAGCACGACGTTCAGATGCTGGATTTAAGATACGGTCAATCTCATATTATTCCTATTCCCAAAGAACTGGAGGCGGTAAAGCCTTTCTATCGCTCCAACGACGCTTCACCCTTTTCACTCTATAAATCCTATTCCCGGTTTGGTCCGGAAGTCCGGCAGATTGCCGATCTCATTCCGGCGGATGCCGATATTTTTCTCATTTCCGCACTTTTCACTACTTACATTCACGAAGTTTTTGAAATTATTTTCATGATTCGGCAAAATAACCATAGCGCCACTATTATTATCGGCGGCTCAGGAATAATCTTTAATCCTGAAATATTTCTAAACAACGGGGCTGATTTCGCTATTCTCGGTGAAGGCGAATTGGCCGTTCCTCGACTCTTAGACGAACTAAAGCAGGCGCAGCCTGATTTCGCTGCTGTTCCAAATTTAGTTTGGCAAAACGACGGTGTGATTTACAAAAATCCGGTTGAGATTATCGAAAATATAGATCAATTGCCGTTTTCCGATTACAATATCCTCGGAACGCCGGAATACACCCTGGCAGGAAAGCGCCACGCCATGACCATGGCAAGCCGGGGCTGTCCTCATCGCTGTAAGTTTTGTTCCATTCACCAGACTTTCGGAACGAAATACCGGCTACGTTCCGTGAAAAATGTCCTGATGGAGATGGACAAAAAAATCCGGGCCGGGTTCCGGTCTTTCGACTTCGAAGACGACCACTTCGGCGGCAATAAGCGCTGGCTTACTCAACTCTTAAACGAGATCATAGCGCGCTTTGTCGATTACGACCTTTCCCTTCAGGCGATGAACGGCATTACCGTCACTAACCTCGACATAAATATTCTGCAAAAGATGAAGCTCGCCGGCTTTACATCGATCAACTTGTCATTGGTAACTCCCGATCAAACCCGGCAGAATGCCTTGAACCGTCCCTTTGATACCAGACAATTCACCGACATCGTTCATTCTGCTCATCAAATTGGTTTGAAGGTTACCGCCTACATTATCCTCGGTCTGCCCGGCGATACCGTGGAAGACAACCTGCAATCGATTCTCTTCCTGGCGTCCCTGCCGGTACTGATTGGACCGTCGTTATTCTACCTTGTTCCGGGAACACCGCTCTTTGATGAACTTGCCGCACAGGGTGAAATCCCCAATTCGGTGCGCTGCTATCGCTCCAGCTATTTTCCCTACGAACGCCCGGACTTCTCACGAGAATCCGCCCTGACCCTCTTCCGCATCTGCCGGATCATCAACTTCCTGAAAGCTGTCGGGGACTACAACTACCAACCGGCGGGCTACCGCCTCGAAAAGGATGCCGTCATTATTCCCGCTGGACTTAGTGGTAAGGATAGCCAGATCACCCTGGGCTTTGCTTTAATGGAATTGCTGAAAACAACCGGTAAACTCTACGGAACCGGCAAGAAAAAGGGTGATCGATATCCGTTGGTAGAGGAGAGTTGTGATCTGAAGATTTTAGATAAGTTTATTAAATATTCTCAAACACTCAGGCTTATTCAAAAAATTCATCCGGCGGAGTTTTAAGTTAAGGGCTGGCGAAGCTACGGCTGGAAAATATCGAATAGTTAACCCTGTGGCGATCTCCATTGCTCTCATCACCGGGGCGATGCCAATGGCAGATATTCTTTCATTCCAGCCCCATTTCCGTCAATATCTGGTTAATTAGTTTATCGCTGACTTTTTTGATCGCCTCGGAGCCGGCGTTTTCGTTCGAATTTCCGGCGTTTTTCTTCTCAAGCATGTAGCTGCCAAGTATAGATTTAGATTGGATATTGTAAACCTTCAGGGTGCCGCGCGCTCGGGCAAAATAAAACTCGTCCCGAATCTTGCTGGTTTGCCCGGAGGAAATAGCGCCAAGGATTACCAAATCGGCGCCGCTGTTTTTGACCATTTCAAAAATCGTGTCGGGCTGTTCGGCCTGTATTTGGTTCTCTGTCAATTGCCGAAAGGGGCTGTTTTCGATGACCTGAAAACCACCGGCTGTCAGCCGCTCTAACAACGCATTTTCCAGATAGGAAATGTCAACCGGTTTATCAAGATTGGTTTCGATGATTTTGACCATTATTTTATTATCGGGAAGCAGGGTAAAGGAATATTGACTTTCGGCAATTTTCAGATTTTCAGGAAAAAGAATGTCCGCCTGAATTTCAATCCTCCCTGCCGATGCAATATTTTTTACAACACAGGCAGCTTTACCGTTCCGGTCGGTTTTATTTTGGATACTCAAAGTCGCTTTACCCTTAGCAACGCTAAAGTTCACACTCAAATCGGGTATGGGATATTTCTGGTCTCCATCGATCCAGAACACCGCTATCTCCAGCGGCTCTGCTACAGGCAAACCTATCTTCGCCGATTGGTTGCCGCCCTGCCCCTCCATCCGGATGCTACCGGGAATTGTTTCTATTTTAGCCGCAACTTTCTCATTAAACCTATTCAGTAAGGCAACATCCCGGGGAAGTAATCCGGTTACTTTCAACAGGGGAGCGATGTTTGCCTGTATCGTCTGCATCTGATCCAGAGCCAACAATATCCGGCCCTGTTGCGCTAATTTCAGAGACTCGTTATAGCGATCTTCGCCCAGTCCAATAGTTTCATCGACAAGTTCTTTCATAAACTTGCGGTGGTTTTTTTCGGAAAAAGGCACCGCCACAAAAACCTGATATTCGGTTGTGGACTTGAATCCCTTCCGAATTTTCCATTTTTCCACGAATACTTTACTGGGTTTAACGGAAATAATATTGCGGGAAACCACTTTAACCCGCGAACGGGTAAAGGCGTCGTTGGTATTTATTTCACCCGAGCTTTCGACAATCTCATCGATAAATTCACTTTCGATAACACCGCCAAGAGTTTCAATGATCTGGCGTTTGGCATCGGCAAGGGCATCGGCGCGGGCGTCGGCTTCATCGGGAAAACGGTGTGAAACACCCACATAGATACCGGTTGATATTCTTTCTATCCATTTGGGACGGGGTTCCCTGGTAATTCGCTTTTCGGCATGGAGAGAAATCCCAAGAAAAAGATTAAATATGCAAATAATCAAAACCACTTCCCGAAGCGTCTTTAACCATCGGGTCCTGTTGCTGCAATATTTCATCGTCTCTCCGAAATTTTATATATTTGATTTAAGAATAGTGAGAATTTCCATTAATTTCAAGCAATAAAGGTAAATATTCGCTTGCTTGTTTCAACTTTATAAGAAGTTTAGTATATTTAAATAGAATTATGCAAAATCAGCAAGCCCGTAAGCGAATTAATAATACAAAACTTTTTTATATCTGAAAATGAGGTAAATCAAGTGGTTAAATCGTTCGGTATCCTTTCAGCGTTCGTCGTTGTCTTTTTTATATCAATAGCCTCGGCTCAGATTGTAGATGTAACCGTGGAAATTTCAATCGACCGCATGCCTGAAACGGAGCGCAACGACCTTAAAAAACTTGAACAACTCATACCGCCCTATTTTGAGAATTACGAATGGATCGAAAATACCTTAGGAATTGAAGTTCCCCTTAAAATCAGCATATTTCCTCAAAGTGTGAACGCCAGTGGTTTTGAACGGATTTTTACCGCTCAAATGTTCATATCCAACGCCGCCGGCGATCAGCGCTTCTTTGAAAAGAATTTTAACTTTGTCTATAATACCAATTCTCCTTTAATACACGCCGATATGATTCATTCCCTGAGCGGGACTTTTGATTTTTATGCCTACCTGTTTTTAGCCGGTGAATTAGATACTTATGAGCCTCTCGGCGGCAGCAGTGTATATGAAAGAGCCCGGGATATTGCCACCCGCGGGCAAATTTCGGAAAGACCGGCGGGCTGGAAGCAACGTATCCAGGATCTGGACGAAATTCTGCGCCTGAGAGATTACCGAATGGCCAAATATTATTACTGGAGCGCCGTAGACCTCCTCTACCAGAAAAAAAATAAAGCGGTGCCCGGCGCTATCGATAATATGCTGGAACATATTGCTAAAATGTTTGAACAAAACGCCCGCGAACGTTATACCCATATTTTTCTGGATGTTCATGCCAGGGATATAGCCGAAATCATCCGGGATTTGGGAACTCCCAAGCAGAGTGATAAAATCATGGCTCTCGACCCCGATAATGAGGAAATTTATATAAATATTCTGCAGAAATAACTGAAAATTATTTTAAAATATCTATATAGCGCCGTTTTCCAAAAAGGTAAAATCCCAGAGCAATAGAGCCATGGTAGAGGCGGGACATAATTTTTTTATCACTGACCTTTCGAAGTGACTTAACCAGTTTGCGTTTCCGGTAGATCAATCCGGGGTGTGCCAGAATCCAGAAGTGGGCTTTAATAATGGCGGTAAACCGGCCAAAATCACCCTTTATTACCGAAAAAAGCAAGGCCATATAATCCAGTAACAATCTCACCGGAAAAATATAAACTGTAATAAAAAAGCTATAATTTGACAAAAGCATTAGCAGGCTGTTGCGGTGATTTAAATACTTTTTAAACGGCGATTCAGCGCCGAGCGTATAGCCGGAGCGGTGCCGGATTACCGAGCCCGGTTCAACGGCAATTTCATAGCCCATGAGCTGCATCCGCCACTGCAGGTCAAGTTCTTCCATATGAGCAAAAAAGGACTCATCAAATAACCCGGCATTTTTTATTATATCGGTACGGGCTAAAAATGCCGTGCCCGACGCCCAAAATATTCGATCGAAAAAGTCATCATACTGTCCTCTGTCTATCTCGACCTCTTCTACAATTCGGCCCCGGGCAAAGGGAAAACCAAAAATATCCATCTCTCCGCCGCAGGCGCCCGAATAATCAAA
>DPVY01000146.1:4396-9478 GCA_003527965.1 Fidelibacterota bacterium | reverse complement strand
TGATTAATAATTTTAGAGAGAAGCCAATAATTACTTTCCCTCCAATTAAATGCAACTCTTTTTTTGTACACCCTCCTTTCTTTTAAATAATATTAGGAAATAGACATTAACTAGTCTCATATACAAATATTTTCCACCCCCCTTTCCATGTTTATCCATTTTGTGTCAATCCCGGCGACCGTAATAAGGCGCTCCATTTTTACCCATAATAACTCGGTCAACTCCGGAAACATCATCGTTCTCACCATACCTGTTTATATAAATATAATTACCATTACCCCACACCAAATTAGTGGCAGGACCACCCAGTAGTCCCTCGTATAATGTCTCTGTGGTACCATCAGAATGAATAATTAAAATAGGATCCGAGTTGTTTGTAGCAACATATATATCACCATCTTCTAAGAAAGTAATATCGTTTATTTCTGATGCTGAGAAGCTTCCGGAATTTGCCCAATCAAAGACAGGTTCAGTAGCGCCCAAACTACCATCATTTAGTATTTGACTTTTCCATATACCTCTCTCAGCCGGTACAGCAATAACCACTGTATTATCAGGAGATAGTAATGTGTCTGTGCCACTATACACTCCAGCAACATATACATATCCCTCAAAGACTCTTACAGCTCTAATGTCAAAGTCAAGATAGTTTCCCACTTTTTCAAACGTCTTATCAGAATGAATTACAAACATCCCGCTATTTATACCTCCTGAATAAATATTACCATTTTGATCAAAATCAAAAGATTTTACCTCTCTACTAAGCTTCACAAACCGCTCTGCTTCACCTCCTTCAGGGGCTATTTTATAGAGTCTTTTGAATCCGCTGCCAGTATCTGTACTTCTTTGCAAATATAAATAACCACCCGGCCCCATTCTCATCGCTGAGGATGTTTTAGCCTCACTGAATGTACCGTATTCGCTTTGCACTCCATCTGGCGTTATTTTATATATTTTTTTGTCACTCTTCCGATGGACATAAAGATTCTCATCTGAATCTATGGCAATTGAATATACTCTGCCTAATTCCTTTCCAACATCAACAACCCCTTCTTCAAGCTTGTACGGACCAAACTTTGCCGATTGATATGCATCCCTAACCGAAAGATGAATTGTTACGGTATCACTTAAATTAATTGGTCGAATAACCGTTATCTGGTTAGCTGAGGCAGTTTTAACTATGGCTGAATTTCTACCAAAATAGATGAAGTTCTGATCGATTTCCGGCACAAAGTTTTCACCAGATATACTAATCTCAATTATTCCTCCGTAAGCGCTATCGGGCTGTATACTGTAAATGACCGGAGTCGGTGCTCCCTCTTTGTCAGGATCCCATACAGGTTCGTAGGTTATTTTATTTTCACATCCTGATATAATAAAGAGAAGAGATGCCGGCAGGATTATTTTATTTTTTATTTCATTCCATTTCATGTTTTCTCTCCTAAATCTTAATTTGTATTATATTGATATGCGAATAGTAAAACATTGAACTCCATCGAAAACGCCAAAGGGGGTATAGGCATAATCAAATGCTAAACCGAATTTTCGTATGCCAAAACCATAGGTCAAGCCATACTCATCCCTGTTGGACATATATCCTGCTCGTAGGGCTAACATGTCCATAAATAAATATTCACCCCCACAGTTAATGTATTCCGGATATGACCGCGGATGAACCGCATCAATTGCAATAAGTAAAGAATGCATATCAGAAGTATTTTTTAAGAAATCAAGTATATCCATTGAGATACCTACTTTGAAAGTAAGTGGAAGCTGAAAACTTTCCTGTTCGAATTTTAATTCTTCAGAAAAATTACGAACATTCATTCCAAATGCTAAACTCTTATATCCTGTTCGAAAAATAGTGCCAAAATCAAATGCTAAAACTGATGCTACATTTTTGTTAACCGCTAATCCGGTATTAGAACTTTTGTCAGGGACAACACTCTCTCCCAAATATTGGGCCACTTGTTTTATTTGTCCCCCCACTGCAAATTTGTCCGTTAAATATTTTGCATAACCAATCCCAACAGCTATCGCCTTAGGCGTAAATACTTCTGTATCAACGAATCCTTTACCATTACTCCAACGCATAGTCCCAAGGAATTCACCATAGTCAACCCACATCGCACTAATACCAAACACACCGTAATCACCATGCCGGGGGGAGAGAGCAATGCTAAATGAATTGTATGTAATATCAGCAATCCAACTATTATAGTTGATAGATACATCAATAAAAGATGATAATCTTGCCATCCCGGCCGGATTATAAAAAAGTGCACTGGAACTCCCTTCAATAGTTGTGAGAGCTTCTCCCATAGCGGCGGCACGCCCAACTGTTCCTACACTTAAGAATTGAAATCCGGTTTGGGCAATCTTTTTCCGTTGCGCAAGAACATGAGAGCTAGTAGCTACTATAGTGAAAGCTACTGCTATTGTACACAACATATATTTTCTCATCCTATTCTCCTTACTCTTTATTAAACAATGGTGTCAAATAAAAAATCATATTATTCACTTAATATAGCCATTCGAAAATTACCTATTACTGACGGATCAGAAATAATAAACCGCACCAAATAATGTCCTTCTGCAAGTTTATAGACATACCGAGTTTTAATCTTTGGGACAATTTCATCTCCTGTCATTAATTCAACAAGCTCTGTACATCCGGCAATTGTCTCCGGGGCAATGGCTGTAGTTTCGGCATTAACAAGTTTTGCGTCTCTCTGAAAGATATCAATGTCGATATAAGAATTCATGTTTTGTTCGGTAAAATCCCAACTTATGAAAAAATATACGGTGCTGTAATCTTCATTGTTAGGAGCAATATGATTATAAAACGCATAGCTTGTATCCGCTTCTTCCGAATTGCTAATTAATAGCGTTGTATCCACAATCAAAGTGTCGTCAAACATAGCGTTAATCAAAGAATCACTTGCATTAATCCATACACTGTCAACTACTAAATCAGTCACTGGAGTTATCGGTACATAAACAGGACGCTCTACGTACACAGTATCAGCGCCTTCCGTGACTACCGTATCTATTACGGTAAGATCACAAGATAAATAATAGCAGGCTTTTTCATCAATATCAGAAATGACAAAATCCTCATCTTGATATTGATGCGGTAGTTGTTTTTCACAACCCGTAAACACAACAAAAAACAGGCTAAATCCAACAATAAGAATGCTTCTTTTATTGCGACTCATTATTTTTCTCCTACTTTACAACTATCTGATAATTACAAATTTACGTATGATGTTATCGCCTTTTCTAAATAATAGATTCCCGCTTGAATCGCGATAATCTCTTGGGACTTCAAAATACGCAATATATACACCGCTAACGATAATCTGACCTGATGAAGTCATTGAGTGCCACAGCTCATCACCTGTACCATCAGTATGTTCAATTGTGTCAACCAAATCACCACGTTCGGTAAAAATCTTAATTGTACACTCTGGCGGCAGTCCAAAAAATGCAAGCCGGTCAGGTGCATCGACACCAAATTGAAGCGAGCTGGCTCTAATATTATAAGGATTAGGAACCACACGAATTTCAGATAACGATTCCCCACCCGATCTGCGGAGGTAGGCTGGTTGATTCGTCATTGTGTAAAACTTACTGCTAACAAGAGGAGTACCGGGATTGATATCATTTTGGAAGCCATCATCTTTGCTCTGAATATAGTAATAATAATCGAATCCCCGGCGCGCGGTATTATCTTCATAAATATTAACAACATCTGATTTATTACACGAGAATATCTTTTCATATAGTGTATCCGGTTTACCGACTGCGCGGTATATCTCGTAACCGTCAAAATATTCCCATGTTTCGGCATTATTACTCCAGGACAGGGTAATACGATCTCCTCCGGAATTTACTTCAAATGTATTTGGCGGAGGGGGAGATTGAGGAATGTCATAATCATTTTTAAAATTGGCAATGGATCGCCTGAAGGTTTGGAATAGGGAATCTTCACCGGTCTTTACCCATAGTTTCTTATATTCATCTTCATTATCAGTTGTTTGACCATCAGGCAGATATAAAACAGGCGCTCCGATCTTAGCATGATGTTGATACCAGTTGTTGCCCACTTCCATACTTTTCTGTCGATTGATTCCGCTAACGCCTTCCGCTATAACAATATGGATACTATCTCCCGGTTCGAGAGTATAAGGACCAAATCCCTGCCCTTGACTATAGCCGCCGGGATCATCTCCCCAAAGGTCCGCAAATCCGTCACCAACCTCATCGGCGTGCGTCTTTTCGGGATGACCTGCTGCCATAATTGAATACCTGGCAGACATATATGGCTGATTAAACTGATCACTGCCCTTAGTAGCCGCACAATCCGATTCTATATACATTGTTGTACTTGGTTGAGTGACATCATCCGTTGGATCATGGGGTGATTTATCTGCGTGAAGAATAGCGGTGCCCACATAATGTACGGCAGCCAGAGAGCCGTTATTTGGATTTGGACAACCCCAATCATCAACAGGGCTTTTTGAATGAGGTCCATACCACGAATACTGTGCCCGAAAATCAAAATTGCTAATATTAGGACCTATTCCGACCACCTGATTCACACAGTTTCGTCCCCAGTTGATATCGTTTGAAGGCGCCCATCCACTTCGAAAAGCATCAAGTCCTGATCCATAACGATATTGGAAATGAAAGATAACGCCTGTTAGCGTTTTCGGATCGGTATTCCCATTAATGTCAACAATCCCTGTATTTTTAAACACATAGTCATAGATAAAGTAATTATCATGATTCTGTTGGGCAAATACCATTATTTTACGGGTTACCGTAATTCCGAGATATGAGTTCAATTTATTCACAATCATTCGATCAGGTTTCAAATTTTGATCAATTGAGTCCACCATATCATTCAATTCGTTATCTGTAGCGGGCAAACCATCTACATAGACTTTAGGAGAATAAAAACGTCCAATCATTTTAAACTCAACCGGGATGAGCTGATATTTTTCATCACATACACGCGGTCCTCCGGCAATAACTTTGTACGGATACGTTTCTCCATTACGATCTTCATAATCTTTG
>DPVY01000146.1:0-4006 GCA_003527965.1 Fidelibacterota bacterium | reverse complement strand
CCGTCCTGCTGTTCCCTGGCTTGTCCGGTTCGCCCTAATTCAATTTCACTACCCCAATTAAGATACCAACTGTGAAGAGACCCTACTCGTAACCATTTTATCTGCTTCCCTGTCTGAGCAACAACTGATCTATATCCGCTTACTACTAAAATTGTGCAGATAAAAATAGCGAGCAAAGTATTATTAAATTTTATCTTTTTAGTTTTCATTTGCATTTCCTCATTCTAAAATTCGTTTCCTATTCTTGTCGTATTTAATGCAGATCAAATGATGCTGTAATCCCAAAAAATATATCTCTCGGATTCAGAAAGTTAAAAGATGTTTGATTGGGCATGTCAATGTATGCTTTGTCATCAAGTATTTTATTCATACGTTTGCTTTCTACTTTTGACCAAGCGCCATCTACATAATTATAATAGTCAATATCTTCATTAAAATTCCCATAATAAATCACATCTGGGTTGGGTTCGCTCACCGCTGAGATACGCCCCACCTGTTCAATAGGCTGGAAGCTGACGCCTTTTTTACGATAATCTCCGACTCTGTCATCTCCCACAATGTTGTCATAAACATTGCTTTTCGGTAAATGGAGGGAGTTATAATAATCCAGATGATCATTAACATCATAGAAGCTGACGAGAGAAAGTCGCTTGGTGTTAAGTACATTGTATACATCGGCAAAAAAGGTAACATTCATTTTATTAAAAGAAAAAGTCTTGGCAAATCGTAATTGAATATTATTCCAGTCTTTCGTTTGCACATTTTGTGAAATAGCGGGATCGGCATGGGGATTCCAGGTGGTCCACCCGCCGGCGCGCCAATCGGCGATTGCATTTATTTTCCAATTACCGAAAAAATACATACCTGTAACATTTGGCCCAAAATTGAACGGAGTATAAAGGTTTAAACTCACACGAGCATATGGTTGCGGAATGGGTCTTTCTTGATAAAGATTACGCGTGTTCTTATCAAATACTCTCTGTGCGGAAGGGTCTTCATATATTTCAGACCTACCAAAATGACCAAGTGTATTAACCTGGTATGTGTAGTTTGCAAAAGCAGTCCACCATCTACCGGCTGATTTTCTCAGTGTCAATTCAAAACCACGAATGTCTTCATAACTATTATTATTAGCTCCAAAATAATTAATAGTTCCATCGGCGCTTATATAATTTGCGACGGCTTGCTGGTCAGAAATATCATGGTAAAAAGCTGCCAGTTGGATAAGATATGTATCAAAGAGCGAATGATCGTATCCTAATTCGTAGGAAACAGTTTTTGCCATAGCAAGATTCGGATCACCAATATCTTTAATCTCATTAGAAGCGCCACGGGACATTCGGAACATCTGTTCATAAGAAGGTAACTGTTTAAAATGACCATAATTAAAAAATAGTTTTGAATTGGCTGTAATCGGGTGAGAAATCCCTAAGCGCGGACTCAGAGAAAAAAGTGATTTTGCTTTTTCAGAGTTATATGACTCTGTGGAGTCATAATTCGATGAAAAAAAACTTTTATCAAATGGTCCTAAAGTTATCCATTCAGTATTTGCATTATTATAATCCAGTCTTAGCCCTAAGTTTGCAGTAAATCCATTCATTTCCAATTTATCTTGCAAATACAGAGCGCCGCGAATAGGGTATTTACTCATTTTTACGTAAGTGTTACCTTCAGGAAAGACCTCTTTTACCTCACCGTAATCGAAATCTAGATTATTATAAACAAATTCAATTCCCGTTTTAACAAGGTTATTAAAATTAACCTGGTTTATTAGATCAAATTTGAAAGTCGTTGAAGAAACTTTACTATGATCACGCACAGTGCTGGTATGCGCACCTGTCATCATGCCGTCTATTCCGGGATCGGAGTTTGGATTAAAGCCAAATGGCGATTCATTTGTAAAATAGCCCGGTAAAATTTCATATTTCAAATCCATGTCGCGTCTTATAATAGGTGCCGTATGATATTCCCGCATTAAGTACTCAAGACTGGTTTCGTAAAATGCTTTTGAAGTCAACATATGCGTTAAATTTGCTGAAAATGAGTGATAGCCGACATCCGCAGTAGAGTAAAATGAGTTACAAAATATCCGGCTATCTGTTACACGCGACGGTTGTGGAAAACTGGTTATCGCAGCAATTTCAGCCGGAGTTTTGATATATTGAGTATTATTGTTTAGCCCTGCTTCATTTCGAGCAACATTATAGTTTTTACCCAAATTCCCCGAAAACATTAATTTTATAGATGGACTGATATCAGAAGTCAATTTAAACGACCAGTTATTATCAATGTAATCATCCCTGCTAAGTGGAATAAGGAGCATATTCCTTTCTTTTCTATAGGAAGTATAAAAGCGAAGTCCGCCGAGTTTTTCTCCAATAAATGGAACAGGACCGCCGAATCCGGCATCGATATTATAATCCGGTTGATCTACAATTTCCGTCCTGCGGTGCTGCCACATAAAAAGTCGCTGGGCAGCGGCAGGTGACAAATCGTTATCAGGATCACCATCCGAAAAAAGCCTATTAGAAACAGCATTCCAGCCATCAAAAACCGGATACTGTCTTTTTGTATAATTATCCCAGACGCCATTTTTTGTCCCCTCCCAGCAGACAGCATCATCCAGATACGGACGCAGCCACATGGAATTCGGATCATACGGAGAAACACCAAAATGCTTGCGTGCCGACGGACTATATTTTAGCGTAATTGTGCCGCTATAGCCACTCCTGCCGCCTTCTTTTGTTACAACGTTTACAATTCCAGACCGAACCTGACCATACTCAGCGTTGAATCCACCTCGTTCAATGGATATTTCTTTGATAGCGCTCATAGCGATTCCAGTTATTGGCTGATTAGTCCTCGGATCCCGGAGAGTAATACCATCGACTTGAAACAGAGCTTCATCGGCGCCGCCTCCTCGAATAACAAAGCCCTCTTCCACCCCGGCTTGAAGAGTAACAACATCATTAACAGAAGATAAAGGTAATCCTCCTATTTCATCCCCGGAAACTGCAGTAACACTCGTTGCTACATCCTGTTTGACTATTTTTCTCTCAGCCTCAACCAAGACAGCCTCGCCAGAAATAGATTCTACCTCAAGCATAAAATCGATTCCGGCTGTCTGATCAATAAGCACACGCACATTACTGACTGTCATGTCAGCGTACCCAATTGCCATTGCCTTAACACTATACTCCCCCGGTGGCACATTCAATATTGTAAAATTTCCATTAAGATCTGATGCTGCACCCATGGTTGTATTTACCACTATGATATTTGTACCAAGAATAGGTTCACCTGTACGTTTTTCAACAACCCTACCGGATATTTTTCCAGTGACTCCAGATATTGCAAGTTGAGTGAACGCTAAGGATATTAGTAGACAAATCATTATGAACCCAAAATTTTTACCTGACATTTGATTAACCTCCTGTTTTTTTTAAGAGCGTAGTAACTTAATATGAAGACATTGCTACCATTACTAAATTCACTGTTTGAAGAAGTATTGCTATACTTATTTTCTGCATCTCTTGGTGAAAAATATTACATGCAAAACCAATTACTTTTGTGCGAATTTCATTTACAATAATTTCAAGCCCAATGATATATCTTCTATCTGAAACTAATAGCCACAATACCGGAGGCTTAATCGCGGAGATCCAAAAAATACCGTTGCAGTCTATCTCCATTAAGCCACTTTTTTCTGAAGATCTTAAAATGTAAACAATTATTGAAGGTTGATACCTTGCCATCCGGGAAAGTTCTGCGCCACCGATCTCTTTTTCGGTTCTAATTGCATTAAGTAATATTCGGTGACTCTTTTTATTAATTTTTAGAATTTCAGTAGTCATTAAAAGTCATCCTCAAATCATGCGTTTTCCCAAGATTTTTTTCAAAACAAACTATTTCCTTATCTCAAACAGTTTATTCATCCATCGAATAAACTATCTCAATTATAGTTGTTTTTTTCTATTTTGTCAACAATTATTTTTCACTTCCATTT
>DPVY01000221.1 GCA_003527965.1 Fidelibacterota bacterium | reverse complement strand
TCCTAATTAAAATGTTGTATGGGCTGACTGAGGAGGAGATAGAAATTGTTGAATCTTCAATTAAGAATTAGAAATTACGAATTACGAATTAGGAATTATTGTGAAGAAGAATAATGTGATTCAAGATAAAAGTTATTCGTTTGCGTTGCGGATTGTGAAGTTATATCAATTTTTAGTGAATGAGAGAAAAGAATTTGTATTATCTAAACAGATTCTACGAAGTGGAACATCCATTGGAGCAAATGTAGAAGAAGCCATTGGTGGTCAATCTGAAAAAGACTTTAAATCAAAAATGACAATAGCATATAAAGAAGCACGGGAGACCCATTATTGGCTTCGTTTACTTCGAGATAGCGACTATTTATCAAAAGAAAACACCAATACTATATTATCGGATTGTGATAAAATATTGAAAATTTTGGGCAGTATCATAAAAACAATGAAAATTCGTAATTCCTAATTGATGATTCCTAATTAAAATGTTGTATGGACTTACGGAGGAGGAGATACAGATTGTTGAGGAGTCAGTCGGCAGTTAGCGTGAAAAAGGACGCCGGACAGGTCGCAATTGTGGATAGTTTTTGCGATCACACTATTGGGCTATCACCATGAAGATTACCAGCCCAAAATGGAGAAAAACCGTATGCCTCTGTCAGAAATCGTCCAGTATTTGTGACAGGCAGGATAATCATGAGAACTGATCGGGGCTTGAATCACCCCTGAATTATAATTGATAGGAATAAATCAAAATAGTTTAAATTATAAAAAATTAGATGTTGATATTTTGAAAATATATTGAAGGACCAGTTGACTATGAATACCGATACTATTGCACGATCTGACCAGTACAGAATTCATTCCTACGAGATTGATCTCTCAAAACAATTGCGATTTTCGAGTTTGATTCGATACATGCAGGAATCCGCCTGGAAAAACGCAGAGCAGTTAGGATTTGGTTTTTCAGCGCTGATTTCCAAAAACCTTGCCTGGGTACTGACAAGAATGATTGTAACCATTGACAGGATGCCCGGCTGGAATGAATCCCTGAAAATTAACACCTGGCATTCCGGAAAAGACCAGATATTCGCATATCGGGATTTTAATTTTTTTGATCAAAAAGAACGGGAATTAGGACGGGCAACAAGCTCCTGGTGTGTCATTGATATTAATTCGAGACGTCCGGTACCGGTTGATCAGGCATTTGATATTTTGCTGCCGGATCATCCGAACCACATGTTCGCGGATAGACCGGGTAAAATTGCTGATCTGAAAAACAATCATTCAAAATGGGCGACCCTGGTCGGCTATCAGGACCTTGATGTAAACGAGCATGCGACCAGCAGTCGCTATATTGACTGGCTGTTTGAAACCTTTGATCTCGATTTTCTGAAAACCCGTACTGTCAGCCAGTTGGAAATCAATTTTTTGGCAGAAGCCCGCTTCGGAAAAGAGATTATCGTTCAGACTGAAAAACTAACTGATTCAGAATATCTTCACCGGATTTCCCAAAAGGAAACCGATATAGAAATTTGTCGTGCAAAAACAGTTTGGAAATGAAGTATTTTATGATAATCATAACCGCACAATCGAAGTTTCTCAGGATCCGGGCGCTGGAAGGGGAGAAGCGGCTGCTGGATTGGTGAAAAAATATCAGCTGCTACGGGAGACAGGTTCTAAACGAAAAAGGATTTTTGGATTATTGTCTATTCTTTATCCCCAGTTCCTTGCACATTCGATGAAAATTTGAGGGTGCCATTCCGAGTTTTGTAGCGGATTCCATATCTGTCCGGCTATGCCTTCGTACAAATTCGATATATTTACAACGGAACAATCTATCCATCTCTTTGAGGGTCAGGATATGTCGGGTAGAAAAATCCGGGAATTCAGGTGTTTCCGACTGAATAGAAATTGTTCCTTCCATACAAGTCTCTACAACCTCTTTCGTGATTTCAGTATCATTCGCCAAAATAGTCATTCTTTGAACGACATTTTTCAGCTGTCTCACATTCCCCGGCCAGGAATAATCCTCCAGCATTTTCATAGCTTTAGGATCTATTTTTAGAGGTTTAACACTCATTTCTTCATAGTAATAATTCATAAAATATTTCACCAATACAGGCACATCTCCAATTCGCTCTTTTAAGGGTGGAACTTTAATTTGGAGGATATTTAAGCGGTAATATAAATCTTCTCTTAATTCTTTTTTCTTTAAAAGCTCCTCGATATTTTTGTTGGTGGCTGCAATAACCCTTACATCGACGTAGTACGTTTTCTTCCGTCCGATTTTAGCTATTTCTCCTTCTTGCAATACCCGCAACAGTTTTGCCTGGGCGGAAGGCGGCAGTTCGGTAACTTCATCAAGGAAAAGTGTTCCGCCGTTAGCCTGCTCGAAAAGTCCCGGCTTGTTTTCGTTTGCGCCCGTAAAAGACCCTTTTTCATAGCCGAATAATTCACTCTCAATGAGATCTTTCGGAATTGCGGCGCAGTTTATGGTTAAAAACACTTCATACCGTCTTGTGCTTTTATAATGGATATTTGTCGCTATCAATTCCTTGCCTGTTCCCGAATCACCTATTATAAAAACATTTGCGTTGGGTTTCGCGAATTTTTCAATCAGCGTCTGCAGTTTTTGCATTGCCGGCGATTGTCCAAGTAAGGGGGATGAAGACAATATGGCGTTAATATTTTTATCGAGGCGCCTTTGAATTTTATGTTGAGAAAGCATCGACTGTTTTAAGGCATAAGCATTCATAATACTTAAAACAAAATCCGTAGGCTGATAAATGAAATCCTCGATATCGCCGGGATATTTGGTTCCATACCAATAAGCGCCGCTCTCCAACAATTTATTGGCAAAACCCGGATCGGTTTGATTTATTGTGATTTTTGTGATGACTAATATTTGAAGCGTCGGGTTCAGGTCTTTGATCTTTTTTATTAAAGCTTCACCGTATAATCCACCGGAAATCTGGTAATCCATAATAACAACGTCATACTCGCCCTTACTCTGGATACAGTTCAGGGCATCGTAACCGTTTTTCACAATGTCTTTTATCCGTATTCTTGATTCATAAGGTTTTAACGTGTTTACAATACGATCAACATCGTATTTCTCATCTTCGATAACCAGTACATGAATTATTTCATTCCGCATGTGGCATTCCTTCCGTATGGCGAATTTTGAGCCTGAATCGTGCGCCGCCGTTTTCATTGTTCATTGCAGTCAGATCCCAGGCACAGCGATGTTTGCATATCTGATAGGCGATGTAACATCCATACCCCGAATTTTCAGAAAGACTTTTATTGGATGTATGTTCAAGAAAAATACTCTGAACGCCATCTTCATTTTTAGCTAGCATGGCTTGATCAATTCCAACGCCATTATCATCAATTGTGACGGTTGATGTATTTTGGTTATGATCATATTTGGTTTGGATGTTTATGGTTACTTTGCCGTCCGGATTGTGGTCGATGCTGTTATAGATTAACGGTTCGAGTATTTCCCAGATGACATATTCATTGATATGGACAACAGGCATCGCTTTATCAAGAGAAGTTGTGATCTTCTCCAGGTTTCCAAATTGTTCTGGACGTCCGTACAGGTTTTTCACAATAAATTCAATGATGCTGTTAATGTCGCTATGGAAGGCGGGATTTCGGATTGTATTAATCGGCGGATTATAGGATTTCATATCATAAATGATGCGTTGAATGAAGCCGGCGAATTTTGAAATTTTTGTCACGCCTTCCCTGAGATTATCGGGATCCAGGTTACGAAGGTCTCTCTTAATGTATCCCATAATTTTTTCGGCTTTATGGTGGGTGTGGTAAATCCGCCTGGCGAAAAGTTGTTCCTTTTGAAGCTCGATGTTCTTCTTTAACTGCACCTGTTTCTCTTCATAGAGTTGCCGAAGCGCACTATCTCTTTCTTTTACCATGAAAGAAGACAGGTAAAACATTGAGAGAAGTCCCAACATAATCAGGGCGGTAAAGATAATACTGACATTGGAATAACCAATACTGATTTCCTTAATGAGAACTCTGTAGTTGATGCCGATCCGCATATATAAGGCGCCGGAATATTCTCCTTCCAGCATCATGGGAACGATAATGTGAAAAAGGTGATCTTCATCGGTAAAGCTGTAAATATCTTCTTCCGATTGGATTTTATCTTCCACCGACCGGAATATTTTAATCGCCGGCTGATGAAGTTGCTGCTTGTAATCGGGAGGCAATTCATTTTCTACAAAATATGAGTATAACTCATTGCCGTTATCTATGGCAAAAACAGCATCGTTGTGGTAGATGATAACGCAGATCTCCTTGATGTTTTCACGAAGAGCCTGTTGGCTGAGAATCATATCGAAGCCGTGAATTGTGCTCTGTTTTTTTTCAGAATATTGATTGGGATTAATTATTACCTGCTCCAGCAGGAGTTCCAAAGAGGTCGCTGTTAGGTCTGCTAAATTTTCAATTGAACTTTTACGATAGATATCGGTAGTCCTGGAAAAAAGTTTATTCTTGGAAAGTGTATTTACATAAAATGATACTGCCAGAAACAGAAGCGTAACCACAAAAATCAGAATAATGTGTGTGATATTAAAATGAAATCTTCTGCTTCCGGTTGATAGTTTCATTAGTATCGATTAATTATAATAGGTTTGTTAAAAGCATCTTCCAGGCTGGTTTCATTATCTAATACCTTATGAATATGATCGGCAAGTATTCTTGATAATTGTGTGTATTGAGGGGCATTCGGACGATAAAAGCCATTATCAACCAGCTGTTTTAAATAGGACAGGTAAGTCATTTCTTGCAGTATATCCGGGTCGCCGTATAAAGCTTCTACAACAGGTAA
>DPVY01000002.1 GCA_003527965.1 Fidelibacterota bacterium | reverse complement strand
TGAATCCGGAAAATGAAATTCACGTCAAACGCGCCAGGGCGGATGAGGTAATTGTCAGCGATCAATTTGTGGATTATTTTGTTGCCGGCGATGCGCTTGAACCGGGAATGTCCAGTATTGTATCTAAACTTCTTAGCGCTAAAAGCGATCATCGGCTTTCAACGGCTGCAATTCCATCACGCTTCCGAGGTAAGACTTTTGCAGAGGCGTCGCAGTTTTTTAAAAATCAGCATCACATGGTGGCTTTGGGAATCTTATCGGAAGTCGAGTCTATCGGTATCGGTGATTTTCTCGCTGCGGATTCCAGTCATCTCGATGCCTTTATTGAGCGTAAGCTAAAAGAGGCGGGCAAGACTTTGGGTGAAGAAAATAAAACCATTGTCAATTTAAACCCTGAAGATGGATATATTATCCGGGAAAACGAAAAAGCCATAGTGTTGGTATAATGAAACAAAAAAACACATGCAATTATGACAAGAGAATATTAGGAGAATATGAAATATTCTCTGAATTGACCGAGGATCAGATTGACAAGTTCTGTAAGGTAATTATTCCGATCCGGTTTATGAAAGGCGATACAATTATCCGGGAGGGCGAGAAAGGCAATTCGATTCTGCTGTTGCTGGATGGGAAAGTTGATATTACTCAGGCATTGACCCTGAAGACCGACACTACCCAGTCGGATACACGGGAAAAAAGCCTGCTGTCGCTTTCCAGCGAAACCCACCCGTTTTTCGGTGAAATGAGCCTGTTCAGCGAAAATGATCTGCGTACTGCGACGGTAAAAGCCGGTACGGTCTGTAGTGTCGCCCGGATTGAAAGAGGCGAATTTTTTCATATTTGTAATACATATCCGGAAATCGGAAACAAAGTTATGCGCAACATTGCGCAGGTTCTCAGCCGGCGTCTGAAACAGGCAAATCAGAATGTTTTGAAATTGACAACGGCATTCAGTTTAATCATAGAAAGTTAACGAGGTAGATTTTGGCAATTCAATTAGATAAGGTTTATGATCCCAATAAAGTAGAGTCACGTTGGTATTCCCATTGGCTGGAAAAAGGCTATTTCCACGCCGATAACCAGACCAATAAGAAATCCTATACCATTGTCATTCCACCGCCAAATGTGACGGGGATATTAACAATGGGGCATGTTCTGAATAATACCCTTCAGGACATTCTGGTCCGTTACGCCCGGATGAGGGGCCACGAAACCCTCTGGCTGCCGGGCACTGATCACGCCGGAATTGCGACTCAGAATGTTGTTGAAAAAGAACTTCGTAAAAATGGCAAAACCCGCTATGATTTTGAGCGGGGTGAATTTGTTGACATTGTCTGGGATTGGGCTAATAAACATAAATCTATCATTTTAAACCAGTTGCGCAAAATCGGCTGCTCCTGCGATTGGGAGAGGGAACGTTTTACTCTTGATGACGGGCTTTCCCTGGCCGTGCGGCAGGTCTTTGTGCATTTGTACAAAAAAGGGCTGATTTACCGGGGACGCAAGATTATCAACTGGTGTCCTGCCTCCCAAACCGCACTTTCCGATGAAGAGGTTATTTATAAAGAAACTTCGGGACATTTGTGGTATTTTCGCTATCCTCTCGAAGATGGATCGGAATATTTAACAGTCGCTACGACTCGCCCGGAAACCATGTTGGGCGATACAGGTGTTGCCGTTAATCCCAAAGACAAACGCTTCGCCCACCTGATCGGCAAAAATGTCGTTTTACCAATAATGGACAGGGTAATTCCGATTGTAGCCGATGATTTTGTGGATATAGAATTCGGAACCGGCGCGGTAAAGGTTACTCCGGCTCACGATCCTAACGATTTTGAAATTGGCGAGCGCCACGGTCTGGAAAAGATCAACATCATGAATCCCGACGGAACAATGAATGCTACTGCGGGATCATTAGTGGCTGGTAAAGACCGCTTTGAGGCGCGCAAGTTGGTTGTAGCCGAAATGGAGCGCCTCGGTTTCCTTGAAAAAATTGAAGATTATACACACAGTGTCGGCTATAGCGAGCGAGCCGGTGTGATGATCGAACCCTATCTTTCCGAACAGTGGTTTGTTAAGATGAAGCCTCTCGCAGAGCCGGCTATCAAGGTAGTAGAGGAGGGGAAAATAAAATTTCACCCGGCCAGATGGGTTAAAACCTACTATCATTGGATGAATAATATCCGGGATTGGTGTATTTCCCGGCAACTTTGGTGGGGACATCGGATTCCGGTGTTTTACTGTACCGATTGTGACTGGATGGATGCACTGGTAGAAGATCCCGCTAAATGTCCGCGATGCGGCGCTCCGGTATTGCAGGAAAACGATGTGCTGGATACCTGGTTCAGCTCCTGGCTATGGCCCTTTTCGACCATGGGCTGGCCCGAAAAAACGGACGATTTGAAAGTCTTTTTTCCTACGGATACTCTCATAACGGGACCGGATATTATCTTTTTCTGGGTGGCTCGTATGATCATGGCGAGTCTGGAATTTATGGACGACATTCCTTTTAAGGACGTCTATTTCACCGGAATTATCCGGGATATCAAAGGTCGCAAGATGAGCAAGTCTCTGGGTAACTCTCCCGATCCCCTGGTTCTCGTCGACAAATACGGCGCCGATGCGTTGCGCTATGGCATAATGCTGATTGCCCCCCAGGGGCAGGACATTCTCTTTTCCGAAGAAAGGCTCGCGGTTGGTCGAAATTTCATGAACAAAGTCTGGAACGCTTCCCGGTTTATCCTGATGAACCTGGATGATGATTCCATTCTTGAAGAGGAATTTATACCCGAAGATATAGAGTTAACTCTCGCCGATAAATGGATCCTGATCCGGTTGAAAACAGCGTTAGCAAAAGTGGAAAATAGTATAAAACGGTACCGTTTCGATGAAATCGCCCGCACGATCTATGATTTTATGTGGAGCGATTACTGTGACTGGTACATCGAATTAATCAAAGATCGGCTGTATAAAAAATCGGCGACGGAAAAACGTACCGCGCTATCGGTAGCAATTTATGTTTTAAAAAACACCTTAAAAGTTTTGCACCCCTATGCGCCCTTCATTTCCGAGGAAATCTACCAGCATCTGAAAACGAAATCTGAACCGGACATTGTTGTTTCCGATTGGCCAAAAATTCGTTACCATTGCGATGATCCAAATGTTGAAGAAACCTTTGAAGTAATTCAGGAAATGATCACAGCCCTCAGAACCGCACGCAGCGAAATGAATATCCCGCCGTCAGCTCAGTTAAATTTAATTGTGCAGGGGAGTGACGAACAATTGCCGCTTAAATTAATTCAAAATGAATCGCTGGCAGAATATGTTAAAAATCTTGTAAAAGTTGCCGATATTCGCATCGTCCGGGACGGGGAAAGACCCCATCCGGCGTCGACAATTGTTGTTCACGGGACGGAATTTTTCATTCCCCTGGAAGGGTTAATTGATGTAGCGGCTGAGCGACAGCGGCTTGAAAAGGAAATAAATCGCTTGAAAGGTCTACTAAAATCACTTTCCGTAAAACTGACGAGTCAGAACTTCCTGGAAAAGGCGCCCAAAGATGTTGTAGCCCGGGAAAAGGAGAAAGAACAACGCAACCGGGAGCAGCTGAAGAAGTTAGAAGCCCACCTGAAAGCGCTCATATAAAAGAGGTTCAACGAATCAATAAACATGGAGTAGCTATGATAAAAGAATACCGGTCAGTTGTCCTTTTAATGGTTGTAGTTTTTTATCTACCCTGCCTGGCGGGTAATGATTTCAAGAATACTCAGGTGACTATTTACAATAACAATCAGGGACTCATTTACCAGAGCAAAGAGATTACTTTAGCTAAAGGATTAAACACCGTCAGGATTGAAGGCGTCTCTGCGAAAGTCCGTCCGGCGACTGTCAAACTGCGTTTCCCGAAAATTAGCCCTAAAGTCGAAGTTTTGGAGCAGAACTTCCTTTACGATTTAGTCAACACATGGAAATTATTCAGTAAATACACCGGTGAAAATATAACCTTTAGATTAAATACGAAAGAATCTACCTCCGGTAAATTGTTAAGCGCCGATCAGAATCATATTGTGGTAGAAGTGCCTGACGGAAGTATCCGGATTGCCAGAGCCGAAAACATTGCCGATTATGAATTCCCATCTCTGCCGGGTGGGTTGATTGTCAAACCGACCCTCGAGTGGAATGTGCAATCCGACTATAAGGGGAAAACCGGCGCTGAGATCAGTTACCTGACCTCTGGAATGTCGTGGAACGCCGAATATATTTTAGTTCTCGATCAAAAAGAACAAAATTTTATTTTAAGCTCCTGGATTTCGCTTAATAACAATTCCGGTGCGACCTATGAAAATGCCAAGTTGAAGCTCATTGCAGGAGAACTGCACCGGGTATCTGATGCAGACATGCGCGCATATAGCGCCCCCGAAGAAGCCAAAACAATGACGGCAAGGCAACCGGTGGAAACCCGTGAAATTGCCGATTATTATCTTTATGAGCTGCCGCAACTCGTGACACTGCGCGATCAGGAGATGAAACAGGTCAGTCTGTTCGATGAAATCAATGGAAAAGGTCATAAAGTATATCTCTTCAAAAATCAATATCTCAGAGAACGCGAAGGTCCGCTGGAAGTAGTTTTCCGTCTGGAAAATACCAAAGAAAACAATATGGGTATGGCGTTGCCGAAAGGAGTTGTGCGGGTATTCAAGCGGGACGTTGATGAAACTCTGCAATTCATCGGCGAGGATCGGATTGACCATACCAGCAACAAAGACACCCTGCGCATAACCACGGGACGTGCATTTGACGTCAAAGGCAAGCGAACTATCGTAGAGCGGGAGCGATCATCCAAGCGTTCCGAAACAGTTACTGTCGAAATTCAGATAACGAACCGGAAGACCACACCGGCTGAAGTTGAAATCATCGATGATATATATGATTACGGAGAAATTAAAAAAGCCAGTCATTCATATAATCGGATTAGCAGCCGCAAGGTGCTCTTTCCGATAACGGTGAAAGCCGATGCAACCGAAACCATAACTTATACTTTTTTTCGTAAGTGGTAATTGTCACCTTTGAGCCAGTCAGCACCCTTAGAATATGCCGTGATACAGATTGACACTCCGGTAACCTATATCAAAGGTGTCGGCCCCCGGCGGGGCGAGGCGCTTGGACAGGCCGGCATAAAAACGTTCCGTGATTTACTATATCATTTTCCCCGACGTTATCTTGATCGCAGTACAATCACACCCATTGCAAAGCTAAGAGCCGGGCAGGAAGCCACGATCGTGGGGAAGGTGTTATCGTTGAACAGCGTCCGCACCCGCAAACGCCCTTATTTGCAAATGTTAATTGGTGACAGTAGCGGTCAATTTCGCTGTGTTTGGTTTAATAGTGCTCAATATATCCAAAAAATATTTAAACCCGGTGATCTGATCGCCATGAGCGGTAAAGTAGAATACTTTGGAGGATTGCAATTTGTTCATCCTGATTACGACAAATTAGAAAGTGATGACGCCGCCACACTGAACACCGCCCGTATTATTCCACTCTATCCTTCAACGGCTGATCTGAAAAAAGTCGGGCTGGACAGCCGTGGTTTTAGACGATTATTGCATAATATCATTGAGAAAATGACCTGGCAAGCGGAAGAAATATTACCCGGAGCGCTACTTGAGACTCTGAGAATAACCGGAATCAATGAAGCTTTACGTCAGATACATTTTCCCGAGTCCCCAATCGTCCTTGAAAAAGCGGTATGGCGTTTCAAATTTGAGGAGCTGTTCTATCTGCAATTATTGCTGGCGGTGAAACGGCAGGGAATCAAATCGGTAAAAAAAAGGTTTCGTTATTCCGGCGCCGGCGCCCAGTTAAAGCAGATTTATCAAAAATTGCCATTTCAGTTGACGGTAGCCCAAAAAAGAGTTATTCATGAGATCTGGGATGATATGAAATCAGAAACTGTTATGAACCGCTTATTACAGGGTGATGTCGGCTCGGGAAAAACAGTCGTTGCATTGTTGTGCGCCAGCATTGCCATTGGAAACGGTTATCAGGCGGCGGTCATGGCACCCACAGAAATTTTAGCGGAGCAGCATTACCGCAATCTTGCCAAATTAGGTAAACCGGCCGGAATTAAAGTCAACCTGCTGATCGGAGGGCAGAGAAAAAAAGAGCGGGACGAGATTCTCGATGAAATCAAACAGGGCACGGCTGAACTGGTTGTTGGCACGCATGCTCTTATTCAGGAAACTGTGGAATTTCAGAGGCTGGCGTTAGCGATAATTGATGAACAGCACCGTTTTGGTGTGGTTCAGCGCAGTCAATTGATTGCCAAAGGATTCAACCCCGATGTATTGGTGATGACGGCAACGCCCATTCCCCGCACCATGAGTATGACTCTCTATGGTGACATGGATGTTTCTATTCTCGATGAACTGCCTGCCCGCAAAGGAAAAATTATCAGCAGGATTGTCAATGTCGATCAGCTGGATAAAGTCTACGATTATATCCGCCAACAGGTTCAAAAAGGCGAACAGGTTTATATTGTCTACCCACTGATTGACGAATCCGCCAAGATGGACCTGCAGGCGGCAATCCAGGGTTATGAATATCTCAAAACGAAAGTCTTTTCCGATTTCCGGCTTGGGTTGCTGCACGGCTCTATGAAAACCGCCGAGAAAGAGGCGGTAATGCAGGCGTTTTCTGCGGGAACCGTGGATATTCTTGTTAGTACAACGGTTATTGAAGTCGGCGTCGATAATCCCAATGCCACAATCATGGTCATTGAAAATGCCGAACGATTCGGTTTGACCCAGCTGCACCAGCTGCGGGGCAGGGTTGGTCGCGGCACGAAAAACGGCGTCTGCGTCATGGTTGAACGCAAACGAACGGAAACATCGCACGAGCGGTTGAAGATTATTAACGGCAGCACGAACGGTTTTGAAATATCGGAGCGAGACCTTAAATTACGCGGTCCGGGCGAGTTTTACGGAACCCGGCAGCATGGTTTTCCGAAAATGAAAATGGCTGATTTACTGGTGGATAAAGAACTGTTGAAAGTGGCTCGCAGTGAAGCTTTTATGCTCATAAAAAATGATCCTCATCTCCGTAAGCCCGAAAACCGGTCGATACGCGATCACCTTATCAAAGATTATTCGGAATTTATGAACTTCATCAATGTATTATAGTCTCTTAAAAGTTAATTTCTTACTTTTTTGTAAAGAAAATGATCATCATCAAATTTATTCACAAATCAAAAAAGATACTGGATATTGGATACTTGTTTTTTTCTATCCAGTATCAAGCCCCGATGAACCGGGATTTCGCTTCGCTCAACATCCAGCATCCAGTATCGTCCCAAAATATGTGGAGCAACTTCTCATTTCTCAAATTCTATTTTTTACCTTTTTGGGGCTGGTTTGTCCAGGTTAGGAGGGTAAATGGCTGAAGATCGAATTGACCAAAAGAAGGTGCTTTTTCTGGGATTAATACAATCCTTTATCACAAGCGCCTGGATCCAAATGGGCAAGCAGAAAAGTCCGATTACCGGCGACACTGCCGTAAATTTAAAAGAAGCTCGGTTTACAATCGATATGCTGGAGATGATTGAGGAAAAAACCAAAGGCAATCTTAGCGAGGAAGAAAAACAGATCCTAGCCGGCGCACTTTCGGAATTAAAGATAAATTTTGTCGATCTTAAAATAAAACAGGATAAACATCCGGAAAAACAGAAAGAACCGAAACCGGAGAATACTAATTAATTATCAGAAGGATTGATATGCAGATTATTAAGAATAACAAAGAAAAAGTCATTCTGGCATTGTTAACTTTTTTGCTCAGCTGGATCGTATATATGGATACCATGGCTCCAACCGTGTCCTTCTGGGATTGCGGCGAATTCATTGCCACGTCCTATACGCTGGGTGTTCCCCATCCTCCGGGCAGTCCGTTGTACCTGCTGATTGGTCGTTTCTTTTCAATGCTTCCGATTGGAAATGATATTGCCTACCGTGTAAACCTGATATCGCCGATAGTCAGTTCTTTTTCGGTAATGTTTCTGTTTTTGATCATTGTGCAGTTGCTGAAAAGTTGGGGGCGTCCGGTAAGACCGCTTCAAAAAATTGCGGTTTACGGCGGCGCTTTTATAGGGGCGATGACCTTTGCATTTACGGACAGCCATTGGTTTAATGCGGTGGAAGCGGAGGTCTATGCCTTTTCAACCTTCCTGACGGCGATTGTCATCTGGCTGATTCTCTTTTGGGAGCAGCGTTCCGATAAACCCGGACACGAGCGATACTTGTTGCTAATTGCCTATATCATAGGTTTGGCAATAGGTATTCACTTATTGAATCTACTGGCAATCTTTTTTATTGCCCTGATTATTTATTTCAAACGGACGAAAATCTCCTCAATTGGCTGGCTAATCGCCGATATTATTATCGGTGTCGCCGGAATTTCCTTAATATTTCTTTTCTGGCGCGCAGTTGTGAGTTCCTCTTTTTCGGCTCAATCCGTATTAACGGTCAGCTCATTTCTCGGTATCTATCTGTATCTTTATTACCACCCAAAATCAGAGCGATTTAAAGAACACAGCAAAAATGTTTTAATGGCTATGACCGCTTCGGCTGCTTTTTTGCTGATCAATGGCGGTGTGATTCGGGGTATACCGAAAATTGCCGACAGTTTTGGCGTCGGCATGGTGGTTGTAACGGTTCTGATTATATTTCTGGCAACGGCATGGGTAATTCGTAAAAAATATCATATTGCCTCACTGGCACTAATGTCCCTCGTCTTGATAATTGTGGGTTATTCATCCTATGCGACTATATTTATTCGCAGCAGCCAAAACCCGACGATTGATGAAAATGATCCGGAAACTACTCATCAGGCAGTGGCATACATGGAACGTGAGCAGTATGGTCACCGGGAATTTACCGATATTTTTAACAGAGCAAAGTGGAAACCCGAAACCAAACATCTTTATAAAAATTCCCTGGATTTTTTCTGGAATTATCAGATCAAAAAGATGTATATCCGATATTTTAACTGGCAATTTATTGGAAGGAAAGTTGCCAATGTTGATCCTTTTCAGTTTTTACTCCCTTTTCCATTCTTAGTGGGGCTGTATGGCTTGTTGGTTCACTTTAACAAAGATAAGAAGAAAGCCCTTTCCGTGCTGGCGCTTTTTCTTTTTACGGGATTGATGATTGTTCTGTATCTTAACCAGGATGATCCCCAGCCGCGCGAACGTGATTATTCCTATGTGGGATCATTTTTTGCGTTCGCTGTTTGGATTGGGATCGGGGCATCGGCGCTTATCGGGCATATGATCGAATTGAAAAATAAAAATCTTCGTAAACCCTTAACATACCTGGTCACGGTTGTCCTTCTGATTGCACTGCCGGTTAACGTATTGACCGCCAATTATCAGGAGCATAGCCGTAAAGGGAATTATGTTGCCTCGGATTATGCCTATAATTTACTGCAAAGTTGTGAATCAAACGGTATCATATTTACTAATGGCGACAACGATACTTTTCCCCTGTGGTATGCACAGGAAGTTGAGAACATTCGAAAGGATGTACGGGTTGTCAATTTAAGTCTGTTGAATACACCGTGGTATATTAAACAGCTGCGTAACAATGAGCCTAAAATATCAATCGGACGACTTAGCGATGCAGCCATAGATGAGTTGACGGTTATTCCCTGGAAAAAGAAACTGGTAAAAATTTCTCCGCCGCCGGGCTCTGATCTGCCGCCCATAGAATGGGAATTGAAACCCACGCTCATGGGGCAGGGGCTGCGCGTTCAGGATATAATGATCCTGCAAATTCTGGAAGCCAATAAATGGGAACGACCTGTATACTTTGCGACGACTGTATCGCCCGGCAACCGCCTGAATATGGAGCCCTACCTCCAGATGGAAGGATTAACCTTCAGGATACACCCTCAAAAGGTTAAGCGGACTGATATTGATAAAATCGAGAACAATCTGCTGAATGTATATAGATTTCGGAATTTGAATAATCCGAAAATATTTTTTAACGACACGATTACCAAACTGATCGGCAATTACCGGGCGGCATTTTTTCAGGTAGCGGTGGACCGGTTCTATTCCGGTGAAAAAGATAAAATGCTGGCCATTTTAGATTCTATGGAAGTCGTCCTGCCGGAATCACTTTTACCTATTGGCAATGTAGAAACTTATCTGCAACTCGGTATGCTGTATCATGAAGGCGGGCGCTCAGATGAGCTGCGAAGACGGTTGGATGCTCTGATGAGCAGACCGAAATTGAGCGCTAAGGAAAAGGTGAAATTCGCCTCTATTTATTATCAGTATCTTAATGATTATGAAAAATCCCTTTCTTTACTGGAACCGCTTTATGAAGAGAATCCCGGCGACCCGGAAATTATAAGCATTTTGGTGCGGCTCTATGAAGATAAAAATGATTATGCTAATGCCGCCCGTGTTTTAGATAGCTGGTTGATCAGTCATCCGGGAGACAAAGGCGCCCAGACCATGCGTGATGAATATCTCTTAAAAATACCGAAAATATCACCTGATTCTCTTACAGAACCTTCTCAAACAGATTAAAAGAGAATTTATTGATTTCTAAAGATCTTGGCATAACAGTCATTATCCCTCATTATAACGGCGAAGCAATCCTCCGGGATTGCTTCGCTTCGTTATTTCAGTCAACCAAACTGAAAATTAATGTGATCCTGGTCGATAATGGTTCTACCGATGGCAGCGTTGTAATGACAGAAAAGGAATTTCCGTCGGTACAAATTATTAAACTCGATCGAAATCTTGGCTTCGCCGGCGGATGTAATATCGGTCTCCGGGCAACCACAACACCTTTTGTACTCATTTTAAATAATGATACTGTCCATGAACAGGGCTGGATTGAGCGATTGCTGGCAAAATTGCAATCTGCTGAAAACCTGGCGGTTGTTCAGCCCAAAATATTATCATATCAGGATCAAGGATATTTTGATTATTCCGGCGCCTGCGGTGGAGAGATGGATATTTTTTGTTTTCCCTTTGCCCGGGGCAGAATTGTGGAAGAAGTTGAAATTGACAGAGGACAGTATAATG
>DPVY01000265.1 GCA_003527965.1 Fidelibacterota bacterium | reverse complement strand
TATCAAATAACCACTTCTCCCGCAAGGGATGCCTACGGCAAGTGGTTTATACTTTATGGACAGTCTCTAGTTATTTGTGCTCTTCTGAGAATTGAGTGGATGTTGGATAATCAGATTATTTATTTTTAGTATATCAACCCACCAAAAATAGAAGGAAACAACTATTTTGTAATTCGTCGAACGGCTCTGATACTTTTTCGCCTGTAGTTATTATAGTTTATATCTTTTGGGTTGAAGCTATCAATCCGGACCCTTCCGGAGCAATGGATAAATTGGTAATCACCGATATAAAGTCCCACGTGAGTGATTCGGTCGGGATCAGGACTGAAGAATAGCAGATCTGCAGGTTTCAAGTTGTTTGGAAAATTGGTTGTATCGACCTCAACACCTTCAAAAACCTGCATACTGGCGTCACGCTGAAGCACATAGCCGTTCTGTCGGAAAACTGTCTGGGTGAAACCGCTGCAATCCATCTGTTTGGGTGAAGCGGAGCCCCACATATATGGTCGTCCTACAAGAGAACAGGCGGTTTTGACAATGTTTTCCGGGATTAGTGGATTCTTTAAATATTCATCAAGAGTTTGCAAAGATTTTGAAAGAATGTACCCATCGCGCCCATCGGCATAAGCAACTTTGGTCCATTTTCGTTTTTTTTCGACCACTTTGAATCGATTTCCCATGACTACATCACTGACCGGTAGCGCTTTTTTGGTTGGTTTTGAATAGACAACACCTTCCAAGTCGATAAAGACCACTTTTGCACTTTTTTCCCAATCTTCTTTGAAAGAGATATCACCTTCCTGAACCCGGTCATTGGCAACCCATCCCAGGTAGCCGTCATCGGTACGGACAAGATAAAAGCCCTGTTCTTCTTTCAGGATATCCAGTCCCAGCCCACTGAGGGTCTGACTGACCATTTCTTCGGAAACGGAAGGCTGTCGGCGAAGAATAGCGATTGAATTTTTCGGTACGGCGTAAATGATCCCGTTCATCACATCGTTTGGAAGGTGTTTTACATCCTTGACAAATTGAAGATCTGGGAAAGCTTGCTGAACCTGTTTGTAAAATTCATGCCGGGCTATCAGGTTATCAGTTTCGCCCTCAAGAACAAAGTAATTTTCCTTAAAGCCGGGAGTAATTGTCCAGACCGCTGTTCGTTTATCAGGACAGTGGATTTTTCCCAGAGAATCTGCAATCGCCCGGATATTATTGAAAACAGCGGTTGTATCGGCGGCAAAAACAATCTGGATTAATACAAAAACAAGGATAATCAGGTATTTGAATGGTGCCGGACGTTTCAAAAGAAAATCTCCTTTCAAGGTATTTTAGTGGATATATCCGAGGTTCGTTTGATATCCAATTTCATCGATTAGTATATCAATAGCCTTTTCGATAGCGGGATCACTATCCAGATCATTCTTGATACGTTCAGTCAGTCCGCCGGCGAGGGTCGACAGTTCACTGGTCAATCCTCGTTTTATTGCTAAATAATTATTACTGTAATCCGATATTTTTATGGAATCATAGACGGCGTATATTGGCTTAAAGGGATTTTCCATAGACTGAAAATACTCTTCCTTCAATAGCTCTTTTTCAAGATTACGCAGCTCTTTTTCATTTTTTTTATAATAGACAAATCCATCTTTATCGAGATATTCACGGAAATCTTCCATAAGCCCATCGTTCACTACAACCGGAGTGGGTATTTCACCATGTTCCGATTTATATTTGATAGCATAGGAATAAAACATATTCTGACGCCAGAGTTCTCTGACAAAATCCGTAAGTTTTTCCGGTGTTATTTCAATATCCGGGACTATTCCACCGCCGCTTTTCAGAGCACGCCCGTTTTTCGAATAAAACAGGGTGTCATTGATATCGGTTTGTTCAACGATATCCGGATTATTTAGATAATCGGGTCTCTGTATCAGCCGCCCACTGGGGATATAATATTTTGCCGTTGTTACTTTAATCGAGTGGCTGTTATCAATTTTAAAAATAGTCTGCACCAGTCCCTTACCAAAACTCGGTGCGCCAATAACAATGCCCCGGTCCAGATCCTGGATAACACCGGCAACAATTTCACTGGCGGATGCACTGCCCTGATTGATTAGAACAGCGATTTTTATATCGTCCGGTAGAGTCGGTTTATTCCGGGAAATAAACACCTTGTTAGATGCGGGAGCCCGCCCTTTTGTGAATAGCAGGGTGTCACCCGTCTGTGTAAAAAGTTCCGCAACTGCCAGAGCTTCTTTTAACAAACCTCCGGGATTGCCCCGTAAATCCAGAATAAGTCCCTGCAGGTGTTTATCCTCTTTCTTTAACGCTAAAATTGCCTGTCTGGTCTCCGCTGAAACGCCATTTGAGAATCCCGACAATCGGATATAACCTATATGATCCTGCAACATTCCACTATAGCTGACATCTTTTACACTGATTTTTTCACGGGCCAATGTATATTCACTCAATCCCGGAATTCCGGGTCTCCGAATTGTCAATGTAACGGTTGATCCTATTTTACCCCGAATTATTTTCGCCGCTTTATCCAGATTAAGTCCAACAGTTGTCGTTGAATCGACTTTAAGAATCTGATCTCCCGGGAATATATTTGCCCGGCTGGCCGGGCTGCCTTCCATAGGCGCAATAACGGTTAAGGTATCTTTACGCATGCTGATCCGTAAACCGACGCCGCCGTAGCTGCCCCTCGTTAAGATCTCCAGTGGTTCTTTTTCCTCATCTTTCATAAATACCGTATAGGGATCCAGTTCTTTCATCATCAGGCGGATACTCTTTTCGGTAAATTCTTCAGCCTTAATTGGATCGACATAATTGGAAAATAATTGTCGATAAACTTCATTATATAAACGGATAGAATTTGAAATTTCTTTATAAATATTTGTGTTGGCTAACGCTATAATAACCGTTACGAAAATCAAAATAACTACAGTTATTTTACTCAACCGGGATTTTGTGAATCTCATTTTTCTTTTTTATCCTTTAAATTTTTAAAATAGTTCCATATTTCTTTTGATTGTTCAATAACGGAACGGTTACCATCGATTAGCACCATTCGTTCCGGTTCATGGTTTGCCATTTGAATAAATCCTTTTCTCACTCTCTTATGAAATTCAAGATTTTCCTGTTCAAGGCGGTCCAAAACTTTTTCTCCCAATCGATTCTTCCGTTCTTCGAGAGAAATATCCAGGATAAAGGTCAGGTCGGGCTTCAGCGATTTAGTGGCAACACAATTTAGACGATGAATAAAATCCAGATCGATTCCTCTGCCATAACCCTGATAGGCGGTGGTCGAATCGTAAAAGCGGTCACAAATAACAACTTTGCCCTTATTTAAGGCGGGCAGGATTGAATTAACAGTCAACTGATAACGGCTGGCGCTATATAACAGTAGTTCAGTAATAGGCAACATACTTGAATGGTTTTTGTCCAGCAGTATATCACGAATCTTTTCTCCGATATCTGTTCCGCCGGGTTCCCTGTACAACAGATAAGGAATGCCTTCTTTTGCTAATCTCCGAATCAATTCATTGACCTGGGTTGTTTTCCCCGATCCGTCAATGCCTTCAAAAGTAACAAATAATCCTTTATTCATAAGTCTTCGTGCTGTTTTTTCTTTAATAGTTAATTAATTTTAAACAGCTACCTTACAACAACTTATTCCAAAATATTCTGCAGCTAATTGCCTGTTTTCTTCAGTTCATCAGGCAAAAGCCGGTAGCTTAAATAGATAAACGGCGTATCAATTGCCGCTACGATAATTTTAAGAATATAGGTCGAAACGATAATCTGCAATACGATTTTAGCCGGAAATATACCAATAAATGCGATAGATCCAAAAATCAGAGAATCGATTAATTGGCTGGTCCAGGTCGAAGCATTATTGCGCAGCCATAAATAGCGATTATTTGTTTTTTGGCGAATATAAAGATAGAACCAGATATCGTGAAGCTGACTGACCATATAAGCCACGAGTGAAGCAAACACAATCCGTGGAGCAAAAGAAAATATTGCTCTCATACCGTCATTTACCGTATCGAATTCAGATGGTTGGATTAACAGGATAAACTGTGAGGTGATTAAATAAAATATTGCCGCAAAAAAGCCGATAAAAACCGCCTTTCGCCCCTCTTCCTTGCCATAATGTTCACAGAGCAAATCCGTAGACAGGAAAATCGCACCATAAACGATGTTTCCTCCGGTAGCGCTGATGCCGAACAGTCTGAATTGCTTTGTCACAAAAATATTCGCTAAGACAATACTTATTGCAATAAAAGCGTATAGCCAGTTTTTTCCCATTCGGAAACTAAATAATGTGAAGCTAAGTACCACCAGAATCATGCTAAAAAAAATTAGTTCATTCGTCATTGTTTTCCACGGTTAATTCATATTAGAAATTTGGATCTTATGATAGATATTTGTTGTAATTGCCTGAATATCAGACTTCATCCCAGGATCCCATTTTTGAATATTTCTCAATTCTCTGAGCTACAAGCTCATCGATGGGCAAAGCGCTGAGTTCATCCAGGTTGCGTAAAATGCTTTTCTTTAGTATCTGAGCAGTTTTGACGGGATTACGATGAGCGCCGCCGTCGGGTTCCGGTACGATCTCATCGGCAATTCCAAGGTCTTCCAAATCCCTAGCGGTTACCTTCATGGCTTCCGCGGCAAGATTGGCCTTACCGGCGTCATGGTACAATATCGAGGCACAACCTTCCGGAGAAATGACGGAATACCAGGTATTTTCTAGTAAAACAATACGATCTCCAACACCGATTCCGAGCGCACCGCCGCTGGCCCCTTCACCGATAATAACAATCAGAATCGGGGTTTTCAGACGACTCATTTCAAACAGATTTCTTGCAATCGCTTCCGCCTGCCCTCGCTCCTCAGCACCAATTCCAGGATATGCGCCAGGTGTGTCAATAATAGAGATTACCGGTCGGTGAAATTTCTCAGCCAGTTTCATTACCCGCAACGCTTTGCGATATCCCTCGGGATGGGGCATTCCGAAATTCCGATATAAATTATCTTTCGTATTTTTGCCTTTTTGATGCCCGATAATGACAACTTTATGTTTATCGATTGTTCCGAATCCGGCAATGATAGCCTTATCATCGCCATACAAGCGGTCACCGTGAATTTCAATAAAATCTTTGCAAATTATTTCGAGGTAATCTTTAGTATAGGGTCTTTCCGGATGGCGGGCCAGCTGAACTCTTTGCCAGCGATTTAAATTTGCGTAAGTTTTTTTTATCAGTTTCTGAAGTTTATCTTCAAGTTTACTAATCTCTTCCTGAAGATCAACACCTTCTGTCGATGACAGTTCGCGCATTCCCTCTATTTTTTGCTCTAATTCAAAAATTGTTTTTTCAAAGTCAAAAGATAATTTTATCATAGCATACCTTTTATATATTTAATATAGCTTTTAAAATAATTTCAACATCCAGAAATAATGAGTGATTCTGCATATAGTAATATTCATAATTTTGTTTATCAATTTCATCCGGTCTGTGAGTCTCCTGAAGTTGGAAAAGTCCGGTCAGCCCCGGCTTGCACCGCAGTCTGCGAATATGGGGATTAGCAGAAAGCAATTCACTGCCGACTATACTCATATCACCCTTTAATATTGAAAGCAACAAAGGAAACCGCTCCACCGTCTTCCGGGCATGATTTCCATTTCGTTTCTTTAAGATTAATCCGGTGAAAAGAGTCCCTTCTCTACCCAAATATTTCATTTTGCAAAAACGATAGTCATATAGATATCCATACATAATTATAATTGGCGACAAAACCACAAGCCCAAAGATTGCCACTACAATATCAAACATCCGCTTAGAAAAACGGTTAGCCATTCTGTAAATATTATATTCAAGCTCGATCAATGGGATATCTTCAATTTTTTCAACGCTTGATTTGCCGATAATGTAATCGAGATGTTTGGGAACGATTTTGATAATGATTCGGACTTTCTGGATTTGGTCCAGAATATTCAAAATATCATCGTTAGAGAATTGATCCGTTGTAAAAATAATTTCGGTCGCATTGTGAATCCGGATGAGTTCTACAAGGTCGTCGACGACACCTAAAAAAGGAAATCCAAATGTGCGTTTGACCACAAATTTTTTATCAACAAACCCGAGGATTTCAAAACCGTGCTCAATATGGCTTTGTAATTTTTTGGCAATCCTCTCCCCCTCCTTACCCGTTCCGGCAATAATGGTTCTGCGGGATAACAACGCCCTCGACAAGGGTGATTTTGGGGAAATAATCCGACGCCTTTGAAGAAAAAGGAGAAATATTCGCCATCCTGGTAAAAAGATCATTAAGATAA
>DPVY01000161.1 GCA_003527965.1 Fidelibacterota bacterium | reverse complement strand
CCCACTGCTCAGAAGATACCGTCGCCAACCATTCACCAGCTTTGGAAAGTTCCGCCTCACCGGTTTGCCGCCATTGCTCGGCTAAGCCTTCTGCAATTACGCGCGGAATATTCAACATCCGTAAAGCTACCGCCTCTTTTACTTGTAATACCGTATGTCTTATCTGAGGTTCTTGACTGCCAAAACCTGAAAACAAAATTGACCGTGTCCGGCAGCGAACCCGAAACAAATCCCTGGCCCACTTATTTTCCCGCCAGTTCTGCAACTGCCGCTCAGTAAGAATAATATTTGATTTTTTAGCACAACCATTTAAAAAATGGTTAAAGTGAATCTTTTGCATAAAATTTATCTATTTTTGGTCGTCCAGTCAAAACCGATTGCCGGGTCATCCCAGGCAATCCTTTTTTCATCCGGATTTTCCCGGTTGTAGGACATGGTAGTAAAATAAATAATTATCGCCGGCTCGCTGCCCAGCACCCGGTAGCCGTGGGCCACCATTTTAGGGATGAGCAGTAAAAACGGGTTGTCTTCGCCCATGTAGAAAACGTGGTAGTGAAAGACTTTGATTACCCCCGGGTAAGCCTTGGACATGGGGGCCTGCCCGAAGCGGGACAAAAGTTCGTCGTCGTCTCTTAAGATCTCCATGAAGAACCCGCGGTCGTCGCAGTGCCTGATCAATTTTTTTACCTTCACGCCTTATGTAGCAATTGTCCAGCACCGATGTGTAAGTTTGAAGGCTGTGCAAGCACTCACCAAGCTGCACCCCGGTTGTTTCCAGCAAAACCTTGCCCGGGTTTTCCAGCCTGTGCCTGCGTCCCGACTCGACAAATGCGCACTCACGGATCTTCTTTTTGCTTTAAGAAATGCACCGCCCCGCCGGACCGGCCGCTTCTTTTTCCCTAAGCCGCTTTAACAGCGGGCCGGCCACCACAACCGGCACCAAAAAATGGGCCAGGGCGTAGGCCGCACCCAGGCCGTTCAAACCGTGTAAAATCAACAAAAGCCTTAATGAAATAGATAAGCTTACTTGAGTCCCCGTTATCTCTCTATTATATCTTATCCCACCCAAACAAACCCGCGCCATCCAAAGCATCATACGCCTCATTTATGAGTTCAGGTGCAAACTTATCCTTTTTCGCCATAATAACTCTATCAATTACCCAGTTTTTAGAGGGAGGCTTGCGAAAATACCTCTTATGAGTAACATAGAAATAATGTATCGTTGCCAGCAACTCCAGGTCCGCAGGACCGAACTTTCCGAACACACCTAATAAATTATCTATCTTATCCTTATACAATTCAATTTCTTCATGATAAGTAGTTATAATTTCATCTGCCCTATCCCCGAGAAGATAATGCGACCGCTTTGATGTATCGCTTGTATCAATCAAAATATTATCAGCGACCAGTTCATCCATACGGTAGTATAAATCCTGAGAATACGGCCCATAATGGTGCATTTCAAAATCATATATCATGGGCACCCCTTGGGCTTTTAAAAAATAGCAAATTTTCTGCACCACAGTCCGGCCGATTTTTACTTTTTGCGATTTCCATTGCTTGACAATGTATGCCACCAAAGCGTCTTCCAGGTAATGGCCAAAGCCAATTTTCATTAGAAAACCTCCCCCTCCAGCTCAACAACACGCTCCTTAATTTTGCCGTCAATCTGGCCATCTTCATTTTTCGCATAAACCCTTTTCGCATAAACCCTTATTACATGGAATACCTTGGGCATGTCATGTATTATTTTAGAAACTTCCGTAATCAATTTCCAGTTACCCTGCTTGGTTCTCACATAAAAGAAATCGCCCATCTCATCTTCTTCGGGAATAACGAACTTATGTATTGTACCTCTCGCGTTCTTATCGATAATAAAGCTATGATCCTGAAATTCTTTTAGCAAGGTTTCATAAATCTTTTCAGCGGTCATCCGGTTTCTAACACCCGCAAAAGCGCCAGTTTCATAAACCACAGAATGATGTTCCCTGTTTATAATATAATAAGCCCAGGTATGACCAGCAGAACATTTATCCTTTGCAGCAGATCTCATCACCATCGTCAGATCCATGTCATCCATGTTTATGGCATCCAGTAAGTTCTCGAGTTTATATCCTCTTTCTTCGAAAAACTTCAGCAAGTAAATATCATATATTCTCCTGGTACGGTGATACAATACCTGCGTATACATGTAATACCTGGCCAAAATTAGTGCTTCCAGAGATTGAATTCCGCCGCTATCAAGCCCCAGCCGGAGCCCTCCTGTTTCACCTCCCGGAATTACCAGCAAAGTCTCCAATAGCCTGTGATGGTCAAATGTACCATATCTGACACCACAGTGCAGGGAATCCCTTAAGAGGTAGTCCATTCGATCAACATCTATTTGACCGGATAGAATATCTTTTAAAAAATTCAATTCCGGGATAATAGGATCTTTCTGAATTAATTGAATAACTAAATCCGTAGCACCTTTAAAATACCAGCTATCAATATCGTCCCTTAGCCCGTCAATTACGGCAATACTGTAATCATCGTGTTTTTTCCCTTTTGGTAACATTGTTTCGGCGCCATGGGAAAAACGCAAATGACCTACATCATGCAATAATGCGGCCAGCCGGAGGCAATCTACTGCACGTTGAACAGGTAAATCGATTTTCTTTAAGTTGCTTTGAATTTCACTTTTATATTTCTTTAACAAATATGTAACGGCTTGGGTTGCGAGTTCCATAACCCCAAGGGAATGCTCAAACCTGGAATGCAATGCTCCCGGGTACACATAGTAAGTAAAAGCAAGCTGTTTTACATGTCTCAAACGTTGAAACACTTTTAAACTCCATTGATACCCCCTCTTGGGGAACATGTATTCGCTTAAGAGCTTAAAATTTCCTGCATAATGGAAAAATTTTTTACCCTTGCAAAAGAATTTTTTTACATGATCATATTTACCTGTTCTTCGTCGTCCAGTCGAAACCGATTGCCGGGTCGTCCCAGGCAATCCTTTTTTCATCCGGATTTTCCCGGTTGTAGGACATGGTAGTAAAATAGATGATCACCGCCGGCTTGCTGCCCAGCACCCGGTAGCCGTGGGCCACCATTTTAGGGATGAGCAGCAAAACCGGGTTGTCTTCGCCCATGTAGAAAACGTTGGTTTCACCTTTTGTCGGCGAATCTTCTCTTAAATCGTAGAGGACCACCTGGGCGTTGCCCACCGGGAAAAACCACAGGTCATCCTGGTATTCGTGGTAGTGAAAGGCTTTGATTACCCCCGGGTAAGCCTTGGACATGGAGACCTGCCCGAAGCGGGACAAGAGTTCATCGTCGTCTCTTAAGATCTCCATGAAAAACCCGCGGTCGTCGCAGTGCC
>DPVY01000103.1 GCA_003527965.1 Fidelibacterota bacterium | reverse complement strand
TCATGAATATCAAATCATACTTTATGAAGAGTTGTCAGAGGCTTATAAACAACATAATGCCGATAATGCCCAGGGAATCATCATAGATCCTAAGAGTGGGGAAATTCTCGCAATGGCTTCGATTCCGGCATTTGATCCAAATAATTATAAAAATTATCCAATATCAACCCAAAAAAACAGGGTTGTCACAGACATCTTTGAACCGGGCTCTACTTTCAAGATTGTAACGGCTACCGCTGCTCTTGAGGAAAATAATATTCAACCGGGAGACAGCATTTCCTGTGAAGGTGGTTTCATTAAAATTGGTAAAACGGTTATCCACGATCATAAAAAATATCATGTTCTTTCCTTTGCTGATATTATTAAAAATAGCAGCAACGTAGGAACGATTAAAGTTGCTCAAAAAATCGGTAAGGATAAGGTTTTTAATTATGCCAGACGATATGGCTTTGGAGCAAGAACCGACATACAATTTCCCGGTGAAGTGCCCGGTATTGTCCATCCTTTGAAAAAATGGAACGATTTATTGCTGGCTCAGGTAGCAATCGGTCACGGCGTTTGTTGCACGACATTACAATTAGCCTATGCTTATGCCGCAATTGCCAACGGCGGATATTTATTAAAGCCACAGCTAATTAGAAATATCTCAACAAAAGAGGGCATCTCAATTTATCAGGGCAAACCAAAATTTATCCGGAGGGTAGCTTCCGAAAATACAATGGCAGAAATGAGAGATCTTCTGCGGTTGTCCGTTCAAAGTGGAACGGGATTACGGGCGGACATCAACGGCATGGCAATTGCCGGAAAAACCGGAACAGCTCAAAAAGTCACCAATAAAGGATATAGTCAGACCGATTATGTGGCGACTTTTGTGGGATTTTTCCCGGCGGATGACCCCAAATTATTATGCGCTATTGTAGTCGATAACCCAAAAGGCTTAAATCATACTGGCGGAGCTGTTTCGGCGCCGGTTGTCAGTAAAATATTTAATCGCATTGTAAATCTCTCCGATGATCTATTCTTCCATGAAGATCAAATTCGGAAGCCAATGATAAAGTACGCTGATAATTCAGAAATAAAATCTTATAAGATGAAAAATACAACAGCCTTATCGCGTAAATCCCGGGTTAATCTTTCCACATACCAATATAACCGACGGATGCCAAACCTGCGCGGAAAATCGTTAAGACAGGCAGTCGCTATACTTCAGGCGATGGGCTTAGATGTAAAAATTAATGGTACTGGCGTGGTCGTATCCCAATATCCGAAAAAGGATGAGCTGATTTCGACGAGCACACAATGCATAATCAACCTGGAGCCGAGGAGAATCAATCTTGAGTAACATATTAAAAGATATATTAAACGACATCGATTATTTGAGTTACAGTGATCTGCCATCAAGAATTAATAAAATTTCCAATAATTCCCGGACAGTAATTCCCGGTGATCTGTTTTTTGCAATCCGTGGCATTCAGGCTGACGGACATTCGTTCATTCCAATGGCAGTTGAAAAAGGAGCCACAGCGATTGTGGTTGAAAAATATCAGAAAAATATTGACGTTCCACAGATCGTTGTGCCGGATAGCAGAGCTGCACTCTCAAAAGCCGCAGCTAATTTTTACGATAATCCTTCCCAAAAACTTAAAGTTGTTGGTATAACCGGAACAAACGGGAAAACAACAACCGTATATTTATTAAATGCCATTTTAAAAACAGCTCAAATCTCCCGTGGTTCGATTGGAACTCTCGGATATTCAATACAGGATAATTTTTATCCTTTGAATCTGACGACTCCCGATTCTCTTCAATTACAGGAGATATTAGCCCGGATGGTTGAAAATAATGTATCTATAGTGCCTATGGAAGTATCTGCCCATGCCCTATCTCTCAACCGTGTAGACGATATTCAATTCCGCGGTGGAGTTTTCACAAATATATCACAGGATCATCTCGATTTTTACGAAACAATCGAAAATTATGTGAAAGCCAAGATAGAATTATTCCGGAAAATCAACAAAACCGGTTTCCGGTTATCTAATATCGACGCTGACTATTCAAAATTGTTCAACTCTATCGGAAATGCCGAGTTATTTACCTACTCTATTCAATCCGTATCAGACTATAGATGGTCTAAGGACGTTCGATATAGTCATGGTATCTCCGGCACAATTCAATCAAAAGAGGTTGATATCCCAATTGTCAGCACTTTATCCGGAAAATACAACCTCAGTAATATTCTCGCCGCCGTAGGCACAGCGCTTCAACTGGGGATTTCACCATCCGATATATCCGCAGCAATTGAAAATATTTCTTATATACCGGGACGTCTTCAGGAGTTTCGGAAAAACGGCTTTCCCCGCGTTTTTGTTGACTATGCCCATACTCCCGATGCAATTATTAATGTTTTGACGGCATTGAAAGATATCGTTCCTTCAAATGGAAAATTGGTGACGGTTTTCGGTTGTGGCGGCAATCGCGATAAGACCAAACGCCCCAAAATGGCTGAAGCCGCGGCTTCTCTATCGGATTTTGTCATTGTTACCACCGATAATCCCCGTTTTGAAGAACCGGAAGCAATTATCAACGATGCGATTGAAGGTTTTACATCAGAATCGAATTACCGACAAATAACAGACCGCAGAGAAGCGATCGAATTTGCGGTAAAAAACAGCTCCATCAATGATATTATTGCCATTCTCGGCAAAGGTCATGAAAATTACCAGGAAATAAAAGGGGTTCGACATCCTTTCAGTGATGCTTCTGTAATTAAAGAACTTTTCGGAAAATAGATGATTACTGCAAATTTTATCAGAAATATAAAGATGGGATCGTTAATTAATTTCGATTCCAATATCACCAATGTGACCATTGACAGCCGAAAAAGCACGAGCGGTTCGATGTTTGTTGCTCTGCCGGGTGAGAATATCGACGGACATGAATTTATAAAGTCCGCCCTGGCAAAGGGTGCGGCTTTATGTGTCGTTTCTAAAAACTGGGCGCAACAAACAGACATTTCAGGTCTGCCCTTATGGATAGTCGAATCCCCCGAAAAAGCGCTGCAACAATTAGCCTCAAACTGGAGGAATCAGTTCAATATTCCAATTCTGGCGATTACAGGCACTAATGGAAAAACGACCACCCGGGCAATGTGTGAGATTCTTCTTGGAAAAAAATATATTTTACATTGCACAACCGAAAATCTGAATAATCATCTTGGTCTCCCGCTCACTTTGTTAAAATTGACCCAAGAGCACACGTTCAGTCTATTGGAGCTGGGTTCCAACCATTTTGGTGAAATTGCTTTCCTATCTAAGCTATGTAAACCAAACGCCGGTTTAATAACCAATATCGGTTTTGGTCATACCGAATTTTTCCGTGATCTTCAGGGCGTAGCCCGGGAAAAGGAAGCGCTTTTTCAAGCATTACCGGATAATGGAATCAGCTTCATTAATCTCAATGATCCTTTGATCGTCAAGATGAACCCT
>DPVY01000104.1 GCA_003527965.1 Fidelibacterota bacterium | reverse complement strand
CCTATTTTAGGACAATACACTAAATCTATTATCTATCGTCAACCCTTCTTCTTCCATTAGTGAATATCACTACTGCCCAGACGTTGAAATTTTCAAAGGCATCTAATTTGTTTAATTACATAAATAGATATAACCATATTTAGTGTTATCGATTTGAAACCGTATTTATATTATTGGGCGTAATGGACTTTTTTAGCTGCTATTTAGCCAATATTTCTTTGAATATATTTTGTTTCAAGGCTGGATTAAATCCTCTGTGTACTCTGAGTAATTCCTTGATTCTTGAATGAACGCTTTCAGCATAATTTGTTGTATTGGGGATCTCAAGTTCGGGATAATCCTGATAAGTAAAAAGATAGGCTAAATTTGTCATCAAACTACGCCTGACCGAGCGTAATCGCCTATGAGTGTAATAGCATTTACCATCAACATTATAGGTTCGTTCTTTAAGAAATTCATTCCATTTATGACACCACTGTGCAAACAGCAATTCAAACTCTGCTCGATCAACATAGCATAATATTTTGCTAATAGATCTCAATTCCCGGCCGGCTTCTAAGCGTGGGTTCATCGTTAAATATCGCCTTAATATCATTAACTGATGATACTGACACATCTGTACCGGAACATCTGAAAACACCTCTCTTGCTCCCTTCCTTCCGTCAATAACTGCCGCTAATATTGTGAAGCCCTGCCTTTCAATATTGTTCCTAAGTGTGTTGTATATTAAAGCCGTTTCGCTTTCTATGAATACATATGTCAATACCTTGTTAAACTTGGGAGCATGAAAAATACAGATGCCTTCATGGCGATTGAAAAAGGTTGCATCGGCTTCAATAACAACCGGACATGGTGTAAGTTCCGGGAAATTAATCTGTACATCAGATATTTGTTTTCTAAGCCATCTTACACTTCGATTATATCGTTTTGATAAATTAGATAATGTCTGCCGCTCCCAAACGTATTGATGCCATATTTTGATTGATTTGGAGTGTGTTTTATATCTTTGCCTTTGGAAATACTTTCTACAATTTGAACAAAAATACCGCTGCTTCCCGCTTCTGTTTTTACCGCATTTCTTGGTCCGCTGATGACCACAAAATGGGCATTCTTTTTATCATATTTTTTCCTCAAAATAACTTTTCTGTTATCTCTCTGATTATCAGTCTCTTGTAAGCATATCAGCAGCTATTTTGTTCCATTAAGCCAAAATCGAATCGCGATCCTATTTCACTTAGGTGGCTTGGATATGATTCCATACTAAACTCGGAAGAGCCGAAAAAATAGAAAAGGAGGTTATTGATATGACTGAAGCGGAACACTAAAGTGGTACACTTTTTACGACCATTTTTGATACATTTTTGCGCGACCCTTGACATCTGATTTTACAGGGAAACTACTCACAGGCTGGGAGTAATGAAATATATGTAATTGTAGATTCTCCAGCCTGCCAGCTACGATACTTTAAATGACCACTGGTTCATTTCTTTATTGCCTACTTTGCGGATTCTGAATAACTTGGCATAGAATTTTGAAACCGGGATTAAAATGAAACCAAATAGTGATATAATCGCACCCATAGATAAACTGGCTCAGGCGGAAGAGTATATTTTATCCAAAGTCCGGAATGTGCCGGATACCGCTGTTGTTCTGGGCTCCGGTCTGGGGTACTTTGCCAATCAACTAACTCCAAATGTGATTCTCAATAACCGTGATATTCCTCATTTCCCGCAGCCCGGTGTCGTTGGGCATGAGGGGAAAATGATTTTTGGCAGTATTAAAAACGCCAACCTGATCGCCATTCAGGGACGCTCTCATTATTATGAGGGCAAGACCTTCTCCGAAATTACTTTTTATGTTCAGCTGCTTTCACGGTTAGGGGTTAAAAAACTGGTACTGACAAATGCCGCCGGCGGGATGAACCCCGCTCTAAAACCGGGTGATCTTGTTCTGTTAAAGGATTATATTAATTTCACCCAACTCGAAGTGTTTCCAGCTGGGCAAATTCCAAAACAGCCCTTTTCCGAGAGTCTTGCCACCATTGCCAAAAGTGTGGCAACCGAATTAAAAGTTAATCTTACCGAAGGTGTTTACTGCTGGACAACCGGACCAAGTTATGAGACCCATGCCGAAGTGCAGATCATTCGTGATCTGGGAGCCGATGTGGTTGGGATGTCGACTGTTCCGGAGCTGCTTGTCGGTGCCTATTTAGATCTGCACATTCTGGGAATCAGTCTTGTCACCAATCTTGCCGCCGGTATCGGCGCCACACCCTTGACACATGCGGAAGTCCGGGCTGTTGCCGATGAAATTAAAGAACCTTACTCGGAATTCATGTCGGCGCTAATGCACAAAATCATAACAAACGAAGCATAATTCATAAAATCCCGTAAAACCTTGTTGTAAATTTTCATGTTTTACGCATGGACATTGTATAAGTAGCAAAAAAACTGTAATATTTGACCTGATATGGGACGCGCAGACAGACATAAAAAAATTCTTAGATGGTGGGTGGCGCTGTTATATATTTTGGTAATTTACGTCATTGGCTCCTTCGCCACCATTAGTGTGCTGTCTTATTTCTCAAAAGATTTACCATCCATTGAACAACTTCAAAATATTGATCCGGAGCTTATTACCAGGATATACTCAGCTGATGGTGAGGTTCTCCAGGAATTATATACTCAGCGTAGAATATATGTCACCCTGGACAAAATTCCCCCGGCAATGGTCGATGCGGTTATAGCTATTGAAGATTCCCGGTTCAGGAGTCATTGGGGACTTAGCCTCCGGGATTTCACACGGGCAATTGTTATTAATATCGTAAGTCTCAGTAAACAGCAGGGCGCAAGTACAATGACGCAGCAGCTGGCCCGTATTTTATGGGATTCGATCGGTTTTGATAAAACCGTGTCCAGAAAGATCAAGGAACTGCTCACGGCACTTCAAATCGAACGGATGTACAGTAAGGAAGAAATCGCCGAAATGTACATTAATTCCAGCTGGATGGGTAGCGGCGCCTATGGTATCCAGGCCGCAGCTAAACGGTATTTCAACAAAACATCGGAAGAACTGACCGTTGATGAATGTGCGCTGCTGGCGGGAATCATTCAAAATGCCGGTCGCTATTCACCGATACGACACCCTCAAAGCGCCTTTCAGCGCCGCAACCGGGTTCTCTACCGAATGACGGAACTCGGCTATCTCTCCCGGGAAGAATACGCGCTATATCGCAACGCTCCCATACAGGTCCAACGACCGGATCCGCCGCCGGCAACCGCGCCCTATTTTGTCGAATATGTCCGGCAATGGCTACAGCAAGAAGACGATAAACTGGGCATCGATATTTATCGGGATGGTTTATCCATTTATACAACCCTGAATACAAAAATCCAGGCTGCCGCCGACTCTTCTTTTCAAAAGCATTTAAAAGCTCAGCAGGATATTTTGAATAAACGGCTTTTAAGTAATCCGTTGGAAATTCAGTCAATTATTACCGATTCAATCCTCTCGGTTGAAAAAGTTCAGGCAATGATAAGGGGCGAAGCGCCGGTCGATCCCTCTTTGCGGTATTCCTTGCTGATACAGGGAAGCCTGATTGCAATCGAGCCGTCCACCGGCAGGATTTTGGCCATGATCGGGGGGCGGGATTTTAAAGAATCCGAATTCAATCGTGCTACCCAGGCTAAACGGCAACCGGGTTCCGTGTTCAAACCAATTGTCTATGCCACAGCCATTGACAACGGTTTTCCGGTAACCACTCAGTTACTAAACCAGCCGATCGTTATCTATCAGGGCGATGGAAAACGCTGGGTGCCTCATAATTTCGATTATTCCACCGGTGGTCTCACAACTTTTCGCGAGGGTATCCGGCGGTCGCTGAATTTAGTGGCAGCGCGACTTGTTCAGGAACTTATTTCGCCTAAATCGGTTGTGGAAACCGCGCGCCGCATGCACCTGACGACATATATGCCGGCAGTTGATGCTATCGCTCTCGGAACTGCGGTTGTGATTCCTATCGAAATCACATCAGCATACGGCATATTTTGCAACCACGGTGTTTGGGTTGAACCGATAGCTGTTACAAAAATCGAAGACAGATACGGCAATATTATCGCCAGCTACTCACCGAAGCAGGAATATGTATTCAGCGAAGAATCTGCCTATCTTATCACAAATATTCTGGAAACCAATATTAACTCCGGCACCGGTGGCAGTGCCCGCTGGAAATATGGGTTCCAACATGTTGCCGCCGGAAAAACCGGTACGACTAATGATTGCAGCGATGCCTGGTTTGTCGGCTTTACTCCTTATCTGGCAGCGGGTGTTTATGTTGGCGTCGATAACCCGGCTGTATCGCTGGGCACCAACCAAACCGGTGCTAAAGCCGCTTTGCCAATCTGGGCCCGATTCATGCGCGACACTCACAAATCAATGAACTGGAAAAGCAAACCTTTCGAAAGGCCTGAAGGAATTATCGAAGTTGAAATCTGTAAAGAAACCAAGTTGCTGCCTTCCAAATATTGCCCGGTCGAAACGGAGATATTTATCAAAGGCACCGAACCTACTGAACACTGCCAGATTCATGCCGACATCGATGAGAACAGGGAAATCGACCGTGTAATATTCTAATTATAAAGGATGCCGCCTGCCAACTTACGCGATTCTTTTACCTTACCAATAGACTTTTAACACTCATTAATTATCCTTTAAATAAAAAACAATGTGATATAGATGAAGGAAATATTGTACGATATACAATCCGCTCCACCGGAATCAACGCCTGTAAAACCGATAGTGGTCTATGGCGGGCCTTTATATGATGGTAAGGGCGGCGTGTTCACTGACGGCGCTGTATATATCTCAAAGGGGAAAATATTAGCCGTTGGCGATGAAACGACGGTATTTGGACAAATTCCCAGGACAACCGATATGGAATTATACGACACCGGAGGGAAAGTGATTTTTCCGGGATCGATTAATCTGCATCACCATTTCTACAGAGCGTTTGCCGCCGGTCTTTTTATCTCACAAGCCGATAGCAATTACCAGGAATTTTTAAAAAATTTCTGGTGGAAATTTGATAAGTGTCTCGATGATGAGATGGTTCAGTTATCAACACTCTTCAGTGTTCTACAGTCGATCCGTTCCGGAGTTACTTCTATTTTTGATTTACACTCGTCCCCGGTTTGTGTGCACAATATTCTGGAAAACACGGCGTCCGTCATTTCCCGTGCCGGAATCCGGGCGGTGCTCAGTTATGAAGTTTCCGAGCGCGACGGCGACGATGTATTTGTTCGGGGTATGGAAGAAAATCTGAATTTTATTCGGAAATATCAGGACGATGATCAAATACAGGGCATGTTTGGGCTGCAGGCGAACAGCACCATTTCTGAAAAATCACTTTCCCTGATTGCCGAAAAACTGGAAAATAAAGCCGGTATTCACATTCACCTCGGTAGCGCCCGGGATACGGAATTCTGTAAAAATTTGGGCTACAAGGGTCCGGTTGACCGTTTGAATGCTTTCAACCTGATAAATCCAAAATCTCTATTAGTTAACGGACCGCCCCTCGGTGTAGAAGACATTAATAAAATAGTTGCGGAACAGGCGATGCTGGTAACTATTCCCGAGTCATTATTTCCCCGTCAATTCGATCCCTTCAGCCTGGCGGGTTTGCCCGGTTTGCAGATTGGGGCGGGAACCGGCGGCTGGGGCTCTAACATTCTGCAAGCTCTTCGCACAGGCTACTATTATCATCGGCAAACGGGCTCAGAAAACACTCAATTAATTGATTTTTTAAAAGCACAATTACAAAATAACAGTGACTTCGCCGGACGCTTTTTTAAAGGCAAATCCGGTGTCCTGGAAAAAAATGCCAGAGCCGATATCGTTGTATTCGATTATATACCGATAACTCCCTTTAATACCGATAATTATATGCATCATCTTTTATTCGGCATGCAATCGGTTCAAGCGGCAATGGTTATGGCAAAAGGACAATTTCTTTACAACGACAACACCTTTCTGACCTTAGACGAAGAGATTATTATAGGTGAAAGCAAGAAAGCCAGCCGCCGATTGTGGGAATTATTCAACAAATTATAAACAGGAGTACGCTATGAATTGTCATCTCAGGAGAGCCGCCGGTTTGATAATAGCCGGTCTGTTTTTAATGCCCTTATGCTTTGCTCAAATGGGGGCAGTCTCCGATAAAATGCTCCGTGAAATTCGGTCGTCGGTCCAAATGGACTCTTACACCAGAGCCATGCAAAATGCCGTCTCCAATAACGACGTGAAACAACTTGCCTTAAACCGCACTGTTCATACTCGAATCGATCATCATTTCGCTCATAAAATCCCCGTTACCGGAATTACCAACCAAAAATCATCGGGCAGATGCTGGTTATTCACGGCGCTGAATGTGCTGCGCCCCAAAGTCGTTGAAAGGTACAATTTAAAGGAATTCGAATTTTCACAGAATTATCTGTTCTTTTGGGACCAACTTGAAAAATCGAACCTGTTCCTCGAAGCAATTATTCGTACCCGGCATAAAGACATTGACGACCGCGAAGTACAGTGGTTATTTCAACATCCTGTCGGCGACGGCGGCGTTTGGAACATGATGCCGGGCCTGATTGAAAAGTATGGCGTGGTTCCCAAGGAGATAATGCCGGAATCCTATAACAGTGAAAATACAGCTATGATGTGCCGCCTTATTCGCCGCAAATTACGTTCTCAGGGAATGCAGATTCGAGAATGGAGCAGAGCCGGGAAAGGTGAAAAATTTATCCGTAAGCAAAAGGTCTCCATGTTGTCCGAAATATACCGTATCCTGGTTATCTCTCTTGGAACTCCTCCCGCTGAATTTACGTGGCGCTATCTTGACAAAAACGACAGCCTGATCGTCGGGAAAAACTATACGCCGCTGGAGTTTTATCATGAAGTGGTTGAAGTTCCTCTTGGTGATTATGTCATGCTGATGAATGATCCGACCCGGGATTATTATAAGCTTTATGAAATTGAATATGACCGCAACCGGTTTGACAGCCCCAACTGGACGTTTATCAATTTACCGGTTGAAGAGATTAAAAGCTTCGCCAGAAAATCAATTCTCGCCGATGAGCCTATGTACTTCTCCTGTGATGTCGGAAAACAGCTGGATCGGGACAAGGGGCTGGTGGCTCTCGGTCTTTTTGACTATGAAGCTGTTTATGGCGTTCCTTTCGATATGACTAAAGCAGAGCGCATCCTGAGCTACGAAAGCAGCTCGAGTCACGGCATGTCTCTGATAGGTCTGGATACCACCGCCAACGGTGCGGTAACTAAGTGGCTGTTGGAAAACAGCTGGGGTGATGATGCCGGCTACAAGGGCTATTTGACCATGACCGATGAGTGGTTTGATGAATATATGTTCCGGCTTGTTATTCTGAAAGAATTTCTGCCGCAAAAGGTGCTTGATGTGCTGATCCAGAAACCGGTCAAACTGCCGCCCTGGGACCGGATGTTTTAATTACCAATTAGAAGGATTATCAATGAAAAAGAATATCTCCAAATTTATAGTTTTTTGTGCTTTCCTGGTAATGCAAAATTTACCGATCCTGGCTTCGACAACGACCGCATTGAATCTGATGCCCGCCCCCCGGGAAATAATGGTAATAAACAGTGCGGGTTTTCGCCTGGACGACGGTTTCTCTACTGCTCTCGAAGGCCACGCTGACGCCCGCTTATCTAAAGCTGTCACACGCATGTTGCGTCGCCTGTCCGGCCGAACCGGTCTTTTCTTTCCCCAGGATTATATCACCGCAAAATCCAATCCGGAGACTCCACAGATGATCATCAGAGCTTCACGGACTGGAGATTTATTAGTCGGTGAAGACGAATCTTATCAATTGACGATCACAGAAAATCAGATTACTCTTGAAGCCGGGACCGATATTGGCGCTCTGCGGGGCATGGAAACCTTTTTACAGCTGTTGTCTGTTGATGAAAAAGGCTATTATTTCCCGGCAATTGTTATCAATGACGCTCCCCGCTTTCCCTGGCGCGGATTGTTGATCGACGTCAGTCGGCACTTTATGCCGGTTGAGGTAATTAAACGCAATCTTGACGGCATGGCGGCTGTCAAAATGAACGTTCTGCACTGGCATCTGACTGACGATCAGGGGTTCCGGGTTGAATGTCAAAGCTGGCCTAAACTTCACGAAATGGGATCCGACGGATTCTATTATACCCGGGAACAAATTAAAGAGATCATCGCTTATGCCGCCGACCGGGGAATCCGGATTATGCCCGAGTTCGATGTGCCGGCTCATGCAACCAGCTGGCTGGTGGCTTATCCGGAATTAGGCAGCACTCCCGGACCGTACAGCCCGGAACGGCGCTGGGGCATCAAAGACCCGACCATGGATCCGACAAAGGAATTTACCTACGAATTTCTGGACAAATTTTTCGCCGAAATGGCTGCCTTATTTCCCGATGAATATTTTCATATCGGCGGCGACGAAAACAATGGCAGCCACTGGAACGCCAACAAACAAATCCAACAATTTATGCAAGACAATAACATTCCCGACAACCACGCCTTACAGGCTCATTTTAATAAACGCATTTTGCAGATTCTGACTAAATACAATAAAAAAATGATCGGCTGGGACGAAATATTTCAGCCTACGCTGCCAACCGATATTATCATTCACTCCTGGCGCGGAACAGAGTCGCTCGTCAAATCAGCCCAACAGGGCTATATGGGTATTTTGTCCAACGGGTATTATATCGATCTTATACAGCCGGCGGAATATCATTACCTGAACGATCCGATTCCCGCAAATACGACCATGTCTGAAGATGAACAGAATCGGATTCTCGGTGGTGAAGCTACCAGTTGGGGTGAGTTGGTTACTCCTGAAACCGTAGATTCGCGCATCTGGCCCCGCACCGCCGCCATCGCCGAAAGACTCTGGTCGTCCCAAAGTTGTAATGATGTCGAAGATATGTATCGTCGCCTCGAAGTGATCAGTCTTCGACTTGAGGAACTTGGGTTGACTCATATAAAAAATTATGACATGATGCTGCGACGCCTGTCGAATAACCAGATTATTACGCCGTTAAAAACTTTCGTCGATGTGGTTGAACCGGTTAAAAAGTACGAGCGTCATCATCAGGGGATTACCTATACCTCTTACTCGCCCTATACCCGGGTTGTGGATGCTGCCCGCCCGGAGTCAATGACCGCCAGACGTTTCAATCAACTGGCAGATCAATTCATTGAAAGTCCTACCCCCGCCGCTGCCCAGGAGTTGACCGACCTTCTGGAGATTTGGAAAAATAATCACGCCTCTTTAAAACCAATAATTGCTAAATCGCCTATTCTGCAAGAAATTGAAACCATGTCTGCGGATTTGCAGGAGCTTGCCGTAACCGGATTGGTGGCGGTGCGCGCTTACCGAAAACATAAGAACCTTTCGAAAAAACAGATTGAATCCGCCAGGGCACTTCTCGAAAAGGCTAAAAAACCACGCGGACAGGTCGAGCTAATGGTTGTTGATTCGATTGAAAAACTTGTGCAAGCGGCAATGAATAAAAACAAATAAATGCTGGAGATAAAATTTTGTGTTACAACATTTCTGCGTAGTTGCATTTAAGGGGCTAAAACACTAATTTCGGCAGCAATTAAAGGAGTCTATCATAGTGGATATTTATCGTTACACAGCAGATAAACAAGAACGCTGGGATCGATTCGTCGGACGATCAAATAACGGTAATCTGTTTAACTACCGCAAATTTTTGACCTATCACATCGGCAGAACTTTTAATGACCATTCGCTGATATTTGAAAAAAACAGCCATATTATCGCCCTTTTTCCGGCTGCGGAAGTGATTCGGGGGGGCAAAAAGATTCTGTACTCTCATCCGGGAGCTAGTTTCGGCGGATTTGTTTTTAAAAACCCCTACTATTCGGAAATTGAAGAGATCATCGATCTTTTCGAAGAGTATTGCATTGCTCAGGGCTTCGACGGCACTTTTTTTATCCCAGCGCCTTTTTCCTATTTCAAAAATCCCAACGAAACTTTTGAATATGCCTTAATCTGGAAAAAGTACCAGATCATCGAACATTATATTTTCAGTATTATAAATCTCAAACCTGGTTTGGAAAATATTTACCGGGAAATTCTGCGGCGAAAAAAACGATCGATGGGTTTCTACCAACGTCTCATCGAAAAAAACAATGTTCGCTTTGAATGGAATAAAAAATTTGATGAATATTTCCCTATTTTAATCGAGAATAAAGCCCGGCACGGGATCAAGCCCACCCACACTTTGGACGAAATCATTAAATTGGACAAACTCTTCCCGGGCTGTTTCAACCTGCTGATGATGTATTCCGGCGATGTTCCCATTGGCGGGACTCTGAATTTCACTGCTAATGACCGGGTTGCGATTATATTCTACAATATGATCAACTATGATTATGCTCATTTACAACCCGCCTCGCTTCAGATAATTGAGTGTATTCGGTGGGGAAAAGAGATGGGGTTCGATATCCTCGATTTTGGTGTTTCCCAATTGCCCCAGGCGCCCGATCCCCTGACCCCCAGCCATTCATTGATTCGTTTTAAAGAACAATTAAATGGGGTGGGAATGATCCGCAAAGTTTTTGCAAAGAATTTTTAATAACCCGAGATAAGCAGTCTAATACCTATGGCAGCAAGCATCAAATCCTTGACTAAACAGACCCTCGTTTATGGTGTCGGAACTATTTTGACAAGGATGGTTACTTTTCTGCTTTTGCCGGTTTATACAAATGTTCTGTCTCCGGCGGATTACGGTCTGGCGGTGCTGGTGTTTGTTTTCACGGCATTCATGAATCATATCTATAATTATGGTCTCGATTCGGCGCTCATGCGGCATTACGGGGAGGATCCTGCTCCTCAACATAAAACAGCTGTTCTGTCTACGGCTATCTGGTTAGCCCTGGGCACCAGTTTTGTTTTTAGCGGCATTATCTATCTGTTAAATAATCCACTGAGCAAACTACTCCTGTCGTCAGCCGATTATGCGCAACTGATCAAACTTGCCGCTTTGATCCTGTTCTTTGATTGTATCTCACGAGTGCCCTTTGCACTGTTAAGGTTGGAGGAAAAGCCCGGCTTCTTTATGGGCGTTCGCCTGATAAATGTGTTAATTACTCTGGGCTTGAACATCTATTTTGTCGTCTATCTGAAAACCGGGATTATCGGGATTTTCCAAAGTAATGTAATTGCGTCCTGTCTCACGGCGCTTATCCTTTTTACTGTTTTGATATCAAAAATCAAATTCCGCTTTTCCGGGCATATCGCAAAAGATCTAATACTTTTCGGGATACCCTTTGTACCAATGGGACTGGCCACAGCTGCTATGGAAATGTTGAATCGCTATATTGTTCAACATTTCATGGGTCTTGAGGCTGTGGGGATTTTCAGCGCCGGCTTTAAACTCGGAATATTCATGCTGTTAATCGCGACGGCATTTTTTTATGCCTGGCAGCCGTTTTTTATCAAAGCCGGGAAAAAGGAATCCTCACGGGTGCTCTTTTCAAGGGTATTAACCTATTTTATTCTGGTGGCTTTAAGTTTCTGGGTGGTGCTGACCGTCTTTATGCACGAAATCATAAATTTTCACATTGGCGGAGTTTATCTCATCGGCCCGAAATTTCAGGGCTGTGAATCGATGGTGCCCTTTATTCTGCTCGGATATGTTTTTTATGGGATTAACCAGGTTTTTCTGCCGGGCATCTATTTCGAAAAGAAGACCCGCTATCTGGCGTATATCGCTTTTCTGGCAGCCGGGGCCAATGTTCTTTCGAATTTTCTCTTAATTCCCCGTCTCGGTCTGCTCGGATCGGCGATTTCGTCACTAATCGGATATATAATATTGGCGGTATTCACATTTCAGGTTTCTCAGCGTTTATTTAAAGTACCCTATGAATATCGCCGGATTGTTTTATTATTCATTATAGCATTACTTGCAGGATTTTTCAGTTATATTTTTAATCCTTCAATACCAATAAAATTTGTGGTGATATTGATTTTGCCGCTGTCATTGCGTCTTTTCGGATTCTTTAAAAAAGATGAGATTGCATCCCTGAAGATGCTTCTGCCATTCAGGTAAAACTATGCATAAACCGGTTCATATCTGTCACGTTACGGTTGGACATAATCCGACGGATGACCGTATTTTCTACAAAGAGGTATTGACGCTATCTGAAAAATATCCAAAGATTTCCGTCATTGCTCCCAAACGATATCAGCCGGAGCAGCACCCCGCCGTGCAATTTCATCTGTTTCCTGAAAAAGGGTACTTTTGCAACCTATTCCGCGCCTTTAAAATTGCTAAATCTATTCGGGCCAACCTATATCATGTTCACGAATTTGAATTTCTACCCTTTGCATTGATCCTCAAATACAAATACGGGTGTCGCCTGATATACGATGCTCATGAGACAATATTTTATTATTTCACCGAATTCACCCGGCGATCGAAACTAATTACTTTCATTCCTGCAATTATAGCCCAGGCTACAGAATGGATCTGTTCGCATTTCAGCGATTATGTCATTACCGTAACGCCCTGGGTGGCAAAAGGGTTTAGACCGTTCCACAAGAAAATAACACTCATCTATAATTATCCAATTGTGGGTATGTTTGAAATCCCGCCGTTTGAAAAAAAAGATAAAAACCAACCGCTTATTTTATATCATGGGCAATTAGTTCCGGCGCGAAATATCGATATAATGGTCGAGTCCATGAAATATGTCCGGGAAAAATTTCCTGCTGCCAAATTAATGATTGTCGGCGGAATTCAACAGTGGTATAAAGATCAACTGGACCGGATCGTGCGTGAAAACCAGCTCGGAAAATGGGTGGAATTTAGCCCGCCGGTACCCTTCACAGAAGTACCCCAATTAATCCGGAACGCAACTCTTGGACTCTCCTCAATGAGACCCAATGAATCATTCAAGCGCTCGATTCAGATCAAGCCTTTTGAATTTATGAGCATGGGTGTGCCCGTTCTGGGATGCCGGGTCCCGTCGACAGAAATTTATATTGAACAGACGGAATCAGGGGTGCTCGTAGATCCTCCTACGGCTCAGAATCTGGGTGACATCATTATCCATCTGCTCGGTCATCCGGAAATCATGAATCGGATGGGTCAAAACGGTTGGCGGGCTGTCCGGGAAAAATATAATTGGGCAATGATGAAAAAACCGTTATACCGTATTTATAATGAAGTGTTGGCATGTTAAAAATTTTATACATATCACCGGAGAACACCGTCGGGGTTCTGTCTTATTGGAAAAAAGCCCATGAAATGAATGGTCATTACTGCCGCTTTGTGACTTTCTATAAAACCTCGGCGGGTTATGAAAATGATATTTTGCTAAACCTGCCCTTTATCGCTTCGAAGCCCTGGTATCTTCGTTCCCGAAAAGTGCTTTCACGGGTGGCCGATGGACGGGAACTGCACGATAATCTCTCCGGGTATCCGCCGGTCTGGAAACCGCCCGGTTGGCAGAAAAAAATGATGGAACTCCGGGAACTGGTCTGGCGTCCCAAAATCAACCGCGCCATCCGGGAATATAATCTGGAGGATTTCGATGTCTATCATTTCGAATGGGGACTGGATTTCTTCCGCAATGCTGCTTTTGCAAAGCGCATGAAAGCCCGGGGTAAGAAAATCATCTGCCATTATCACGGTCAGGACATGCGCAACCGCGGCGTTATCCCGGAGATGGAAGCTCTCAGCGATTTAAACCTGACTAATGAACTTGATCTGCTCTATCGGCATCCCAACCTGAAATATCTCTTCTTACCCTATGATGTCAGGGCTTTTGAAATAAAGCAGTCTCTTAATCGTCCGCTCACAATCTGCCATGCTACCACTCACCGTATTATAAAAGGTTCCGATCGCATTATCGCCGTCTGTAAAGAGCTGGAAAAGAGTCACGGCATCCACTTTATTTTTATTGAGAATCAGCCCCACGCCAAAGTACTGGAACTCAAACGTCAAGCGGACATTTACATCGATCACGTCGGTGAATTAACCTGGGGCTATGGCATGAATTCTCTGGAATCTTTGTCTATGGGGGTTGCCAGTGCAACATATTTGAATGGCACGTATGAAAAATTCATTCCCGATCACCCGTTCATCAATATCCGGCCTGATAATATAAAGGATGTTTTAGTCCATTATATTGAACACCCGGAATTAATTATGCAAAAAGGGATTGAGGGCCGAAAATGGGTTGACAAGTACCACGACTATCGCAATGTCATCCAGCGGCTTTACGAGTATTACCGGCAAATCGGATTGGAAATTTAAGCATGCGAATTACCTTTATTTTACCCGGCTTCGTATCTACTCCCATGGGTGGCGTAAAAGTCGTCCACGAATACGCCAACCGTCTGGCGCATAAGGGGCATGATGTCACTATTGTTTATCCTGTGATTACTTATACCAACCCGCTTATCGGAGGACTGCGCCGGGTCGTAAAACAGGTGTATGATAAGATAACAAAGGTTTCCGCTGAGTTGTATTATACACCCGATTCAAGAGTGACCGTTCTCGTGATAAAAAAAGCCTGCTCCAAATACGTTCCGAAAGGTGATGCGGTCATTGCCGTCGGCTGGCAAACCGCGGCGTGGGTTAACCGCTTACCCGATTGCCATGGGAAGAAGTTCTATTTTTTGCAACATTTCGAAACCTATTTCAGATCGAAAAAGATTGTGCTTGAGACTTTCCGGTTGCCTTTGACCAAAATCGCAATTGCCGGTTGGATTATCAATAAGCTTAAAGAATTGGGCGAAACGGCATTGGGTCCGCTGGGAAACGCCATTGATCAAAAAGAGTTTTTTATAACCTCAGATATCGGTGACAGACCGAATGATGTCATCGTGATATACCATCATATGAATGTCAAGGGTCCGAAAGACATTATCGCAATTCTGAAACAACTCAAAAAGCGTCAAAATATTTCTGCGGTTTTAGTGTCATCACGGAAACCGGTTCACCGGATTCCGGCCTGGGTAAAAATTGTTATTCGCCCCTCGCTCGAAGAGATGCGTACTTTATATAATTCCTCGAAAATATTTCTGCATACCAGTCACAGTGAAGGCTGGGGGCTGCCGGTAATGGAGGCTATGGCCTGCGGGTGTGCGGTAGCGGCTTACGCCAACGAGGGTGTGAGCGAATTTTTAACCGATAAACAAAACGCTTTACTGGCGCCGGTAAAAGATAAAGACGCCATGGTTAACAATGTCCGGACGCTTCTGTCCGACAACTTACTCAGACAGAATCTGGCGGCAGACGGCAAAAATAAGCTTTGTCAATATTCCTGGGATAATATAGTAGAGCGCTTTTTAACTATTCTGCAAACTCAAATAACAGATGACTAATCCAATAACAGTTTCCGTCATTATCCCGGCTTACAATTCGGCCAAGACCCTGCCGGTGTGTTTAGCCTCGCTCGGGAATCAGAGTTACCCAAAATCAAAGGTTGAAATTATAATCGTTAATGATGCCTCTACGGACAATACCATGGAAATCCTGAACAGGCTGGAATTGCCGCCGAACACAAAAATAATTTCCCACGATTCTAATAAGGCTCTTGCGGCAGCCCGGAATACCGGTATTCGGAATGCTTCCGGGGAGATATTGATTTTCCTCGATGCCGATATGGAGGTGCCTGATAATTTTATCGAAGAACATGTGAGCGCCCATCGGCAAAACGGCGTTATCGGTGTACTATCCGCAATAATACCTTCAATTAATAATCGCTATGATAAATACCAGCGCTATCTCTATGAAGCATGCCGGGGAGCCTCAAAATTTGTCTCCGATATTCCGCTGTCTTTTCATGTATTTCTATTTAATTGTACTTCAATAAAAAAGCCGGTGACTGATAAAGTTGGTCTGTTTGATGACGCCATAAAACATTACGGCGGCGAAGACACTGAGTTTTCCTATCGCCTTTGGCAGAAATATCCTGAAGGTCTGTACTATGCTCCTCATATAAAAGTCATCCATCACCACTATCGCCCATTCAATGAAGCACTGAACAATATCCGAACATTCGGCAAGGAGGTGGTTCCATACCTGGTTCAAAAACACCCGGAATTTGATAAACTGTACCGCTATTCTTATATAAAATCTCGCACCGGTCTTTTAAGTAAAATCAAACGGATTCCCGGAATCATCCTGAAGTCAACAGTATCTTTTCAAATCCTGAAATTCTGTTACCTTATCTTCCCCTATCCGATTTCCAATGTTTTTGTGCGATTGCTCATGGCAGCGGCGCTCTGGCGGGGCATTTCACAGTCGCCGGAAATTTGATTTCCACCGGGTCGGATAAATCCTTTTATAATTTTCTTTATTTACCTAATTTTGCGCCTGGCTGAAGTTTGAGTTTTTATGAGTATAATTATTAAAATATTCAAAGCAAAAACCCTGTCTCTATTGATGATTTGTTTGCTTGGTACAACGAGCCTGCATTGCGGTGATTTGAATCTCTATCTGCGGAACCTGTCGGCTGATTCTGTCTCCAATGTATTGCTAATCGACAAATCCAAACAATCTCTTTTTGTAGTCAGGAGCAATTTGCCCGGGAATGTTCAGGCGCTGGACTCCTTCAGAATTAGTACCGGTAAAGTGGATGGTAATAAGGAAGTTGAAGGGGATCATAAAACCCCCGAAGGTATTTATGATATAATAGCGACCATTTCCGGCAATCAACTGCCGGCGAAATACGGCCCGCTGGCGTTTGTCCTCAACTATCCAAACCATATTGATAGAATTTATGGGCGAAACGGCTCAAACATCTGGATCCATGGGCGGGATGAGGAGATTGTAGATCGGCAGACCGAGGGATGTGTGTCGCTGGAAAACGGTAAACTTTTATTACTGAGTGATTTTATCCAACTGAACAAGACGCCGGTTATCATAATCGACAGACTGGATCATTCCGGCGGTTCACCGGAGGTCCTCAGATTTACTTTTACAGATTCCTTGTTTAACAACTGGTTGAACTATTGGAATACCGGAGATATTGAAAGTTATGCAAAATATTATTCACCCTATTTTAAATCTCAATCACAAACCGACCGGACTCAACATCTCACCACTAAAAAACAGTTAGAGCAAATTTATAACTGGAAAAAAGTAAGCGCCGATCAGGTCTGGCTCCTGCAATCCGATCACGAAGCCCGGATCAATTTTCAGCAGGAATATCTCTGCCCAAAGTTCTATAGCCGGGGCTACAAACAATTGGTTCTGATGTGGTCTGATTCGTGCTGGCAAATTGTCGATGAGAATTTTTCGGCATTAATTCCAAGGATTTATACTGAGCCGGTGCTCCGATCTTTCCTGAAATCCTGGGAAACAGCCTGGGAAGCTGCCGACAGTCTTCAATATATCAGTCATTATGATTCCTCGTTTGCATCTTCCCAATACAGTAGTCTCAATGATTGGTATTCGTATAAACGGGCGCTGTTTTCAAGAGCGCACCATATCAATATCAGTATATCCGACATCCGGATAACAAGTCCCACAGAATATCAGTGGATCGTATCTTTTCAGCAGGATTATACTTCAGATAATTACCGGGACAGGGGACGTAAAACCCTGTATATAACGGGGCATCCTAAAGATCCCGGCACCTTTAAAATAATTAATGAAACCTGGAAAGAAATAAAATAAAATGAAGAAAATATTAATCAATTTCTGTATTCTACCGCTGATTCTCTTTTCTCAAACTCTTTTTTCAGCTTCCCCGGAAAGACCATGCCGGGAAAACATGACCTATTTTATAAACACGCCCAATCAATTAGATGTATATCGGCTGTATGGTCGCAATGACGGCAATACCATTTTAATTCTCGGCGGTATTCAGGGCGATGAGCCCGGCGGTTTTTTATCAGCTGATTTATACCCGAATCTCGTTTTGGAAAAAGGAAATCTAATCATTGTTCCACGGGCTAACTTTCATTCGATTATAAGAAATGACCGGGGGGTCAACGGTGATATGAATCGCCGCTTTGACAGTGACGCTCCTAAAGATATCGATGACCGGATTGTTGAAATCATTAAAGGTCTGATGGCTGAATCGGATCTCTTTTTAAATCTCCATGATGGCTTTGGTTATTATAGCGACACCTATGTTGATAATAACCGAAATCCTGATAAATTCGGTCAATCTATTATTGCCGATGCCTCCGAATATATTACCGAACGGGATACTCTTTATCTCGAAAAGTTGGCCAGGGCGGTGCTGGAAAAAGTAAATCGGAAAATCAGCGATCCCAATCACCACCTGCAATTCATGAATACTAAAACTTTTGAACATAACACCCGCTTTCCGGAACAAAAAAAATCCGCAACCTATTTCGCTTTGTCTCAGTTTGGAATACCGGCATTCGGGGTAGAGACATCTAAAAATCTCGGCAGCCTGGAACTGAAGATTCGCTATCACAATTATGTTATCAATGAATTTCTGAAACTTTTTAGCATTGAGCCGGAACACCCTGCCATTATTTACGAACCGCCCCGCCTAATTTATCTGATGGTATCGATTAACGACAAAACCCCGATAGTCCTGGACAATCAGAGTACTCTGACGGTTTTCGGTGGCGATAAAATTAAAATAACACATATCGAATCCAATTATGACCGGGGGCTCAGTTGCGATATTCTCGGAATTGGAGACGAACAGGATTTCAAGAAAAAACTCGTTGTCGAAAAACCTACCCGGATAATTGTTCGCAAGGATAACCATGTTATTGGTAAAATCAACCTGAATGTTGACACTGTCGATGGTCGGTTATTTACTTACATTTTAGAAATCAATGGGAAAAAACAGGCTTTTTTTGATGGTCAGACTGTCCCTGTTAAGCGAAGTGATCAATTCAAAATCCTGAATGTTTTACATGAAAAAATGAATTTCAGGGATTATACGGTTAATCTAAAAGGATATGTTCCACCGCAGGATTATAATAGCGGCGAAGACCGAAATTACCTCATAGATACCGGCAGCTTACGATGGAAAAAATATTCGCTTAACGGCGCCGGTAAAATCTATCCGATCGTAGTTGTTAAAAATGAACGGGAATTATCCCGGATTTTTATTTCAATTGAATAAAAACCATTTAAATCTTGCCCGCTAATTTATATTTTAACAGGAAGAGGGCTTTTTCGTTGACATTGAGCCCCTCTCTCAATTAAATTCAACCGCTTTTTTTATAAACCGGAAATAGTTCATATAAAGGTATATTTACATGTTAAAAAAAACAAATCTTCGGTTCATCGTTATTGGAATAACGGTTCTGCTCGCAGCCTATTCGCTATATTGGACAGTCGCTTACCATAGATTGTCACCCGAAAAATTTGAGGCAATGCATTCTGACGGAACAATTGAAAAATATGAAAACAGGATTATCCGGCTGGGTCTGGACCTTCAGGGCGGTATGCATGTAGTGCTGGAGTTGAATATTCCCAAGCTGGTCGAAACACTTGCCACTAATAAAACGCCGCAATTTTATTCTTTATTACAGGCAACAACTGACGAATTTAAAGCCACTGGCGAAGATTTTTTTGATATATTCAAACGTAAAGTAGAAGCCGAAGATTTCAAACTCGTCCGCCACTTCAGCGACCGGGGTTATAAAAATTCCGAGATTGTGAAAAATTTACGTGATGAATCCAAGGATGCCATACAGCGCGCCCTGCAGATTATCCGTAACCGTGTAGATCAATTTGGTGTATCGGAACCAACGATTCAAAAAGCCGGTCAGTACCGCATCATTGTTGAACTTGCCGGCATCAAAGATCAGGAACGCGCCCGTGATCTTATTCAGAGTACCGCGCTGCTGGAATTTACTCTCTTGAAAGATGCTCCGATAACCCAATCTTTTATCGCGGCGGTAGATAATTATCTGAAAACAGGCGCCCGGAAGGACCTGGCTTCGGCGCAACCTGTCGCGGATGATACCGATACAACTGTGGCTTTAAAAGAATCGAAAGATAAAGCCGTCAGCATCAACGAACTTCTCGGTATCACCGAAACCGACATCGATATCGAAAGCGATACGGCCGATACGGCTTTAGTGGTTGACGGACAACTTTTTGCTGAAAAACCCTTTTCAGCACTTCTTAGAAATATCCACAACTTTATTGGCGTACCGGAACGCAACGTTTATGTGGTTAAGAAAATTCTCTCAAATCCCGACGTGCAAAAATTAATTCCATACGATTCCAGATTCCTCTGGTCCGCCAAGCCCCAACGGATCACTGGCGCCGATGGTAAAACCGAGAATTATTATCTGTTATACCATCTGAATCGGGAAGCCGGTATCCAGGGGAAATACATTACAAAAGCCACCGCAACTATCGGCGGTGGTGCAACTCAATCGGCGGGTCAGCCCATAGTTAATATTAGTATGAACAATGAGGGAGCCAAAATATTTTCCCGCCTGACCGGATCGAATATCGGAAAATCCCTTGCCATTGTACTGGATGATAAGGTTTATATGGCGCCGTCAATCCGGGTCAAAATTCCGAATGGAGCTGCCTATATCGAAGGTCTCGAAGATATGGCTGAAGCTAAAAATATCGCTATTGTTCTGCGAGCCGGCGCATTGCCCGCACCGGTCGATGTCATTGAAGAAAGAACGATTGGTCCTTCCCTTGGTAAAGATTCCATTGTGATCGGAACCAGACTCGGTCTTATCGGATTCCTGCTCGTTATCGGCTTCATGGCGTTTTATTACAAACGCTCCGGTTTACTCGCCGATTTAGCATTAGTGTTAAATATTGTCTTTGTTATGGCTATTCTGGCAACTCTCGGGGCAACTTTGACGCTGCCCGGTATCGCCGGTTTGATCCTTACGGTGGGTATTGCCGTTGATGCAAACGTTCTGATTTTCGAGCGTATCCGTGAAGAATTGGCGAGAGGTAAAACCGTGCGCGCCGCGATTGACGCCGGATATAGCCGGGCACTACGCACTATTTTAGACGCCAACATTACAACTATGTTAACCGCTTTGATTTTGATGCAGTTCGGGACAGGCCCGGTCAAAGGATTTGCCGTAACACTTTTCTGGGGTATTCTTTCCAGTATGTTTACCGCCATTTTTGTGACACGGACGATCTACAATTTCAGGACAGAGCGAAAAGTACTAAAAACCTTAAGCATCTAAACTTCAGGAATATTAAATATGCGATTTTTTAAAGAAACAAATATCCAATTCATCAAACACAGTAAAACGGCAATTTCCGTTTCCGCTGCTTTTCTTCTGGTTAGCCTGGTTTCTGTTTTTCTAATCAGGGGGCTGAATTACAGTATTGATTTTACCGGCGGAACGCTTGTTCAGGTGCAATTTAGTAAAGAAGCCAGCACCGGCGAAATCCGGGGAGCGCTGGCAAAAGTCAACTTGCAGAACAGCACTATCCAGAAATCGGCGGGATTAAACGAATTTATGATCCGTGTTGCAGAGAGCGAATCTATTGAAAACATACCGAAGACAGTAAGCGAGGGATTGCGAACTCTGCAAGATAATACGTTTGATATTCGTCGGACAGATCAGGTCGGTCCGAAGATCGGGAAGGAATTACAGAATGCGGCAATTCTCGCAATTATATCGGCAATCTTTGTAATTGGTGTATATATTTCCATCCGATTTCAGTTTCGCTTTGCAGTCGGAGCAGTTGTGGCGTTGATTCACGATGTACTGTTTACAATCGGCATTTTCTCACTGGCACAACTGGAAATTTCGCTTACGACCATAGCTGCATTTTTAACGATTGTCGGTTATTCACTGAATGACACCATTGTTCTCTATGATCGGATACGCGAAAATTTGAAAGTCATGCGTTTGGATAAAATTGAGACCATTGTTAATAAGAGTATCAACGAAACCCTGAGCCGAACTATAATTACATCAGTAACCACCTTTATCGTTGTATTTGTTTTGGCGTTTGCGGCTGGTGAAGTCCGGATTTTTGCCATTGCCATGATTATCGGGGTTATTGTCGGTACCTATTCATCTATTTTTATTGCCGGCCCTGTGTTAATTGCCTGGCAACATAAATTCAATGCTCAAAAGAAGTAGGTTTACATATAAATAGTTTAATAAAATGCTCCCGGGGGAGCATTTTATATTTTGGAGGATCATTATGCCAGTCACAGCCGTGTTGGGAGCCCAATGGGGAGACGAAGGGAAGGGAAAAATTGTCGATAATTTCAGCGAAAAAGCGAACGTCGTGGCCCGCTTTCAGGGCGGCGCCAATGCCGGTCATACTATTGTTGTAAAAGGTCAAGAAACTATCCTGCACCAATTGCCCAGCGGCATTCTCCATGCCGGAACTGATTGTATTCTTGGCAATGGAATGGTTCTTGATCCAATTGGATTGGTCAATGAAATGAATAGTCTGAAAAATGAAGGGCTTTCCCTTGAAGGAAGGATTCATATCTCTCTGCTGGCTCACATCGTTACTCCGCTTCACAAGGTTCTGGATGCAAAGTCTGAAGCATCGCTGGGATCAAAGGCTATCGGCACAACCAAACGTGGTATTGGGCCGTGTTATTCCGATAAGATAAACCGGACCGGGATTCAGGTCAGAGATTGTCAAAATCCGGAATCACTTCAAAAAACAATCGATTCGAAAATAAAAGAGGCGGTTCAAAAAGGGCTCTTATCATCGGCAGAAAAATCAGATCTGGAGAAAGAGTTAAAAAAATTTTATTCCTGTGTTGCCGAAGTTTACTCCTATGCGGCTGATACCTCTATGCTAATGAATAGATACATCCGCTCCGATAAAAATATTCTTGTCGAAGGCGCCCAGGGGACCTTATTGGATGTCGACTTCGGCTCTTACCCCTTTGTAACGTCCTCCAACACGATCTCCGGCAATATATGCACCGGATTGGGGATCGGTCCCAAATCGGTTGATTATATCATTGGCGTCTATAAGAGTTATACAACCCGGGTTGGCGCCGGGCCTTTCCCGACAGAACAGAACAATGAATACGGTGAATATCTCCAGCGGGCTGGCAGCGAATTAGGAGCCACAACCCATCGAAAACGGCGCTGCGGTTGGTTTGATGCAGCTATTGGCAGATATTCGGCAATGATCAATGGGTTCACGAGTATAGCCATTACAAAACTTGATGTTTTAGACAAACTTGATAAAATAATGGTTTGCACTCATTATGAAAACGGTAATTTTCCGGAAATTGATCTGGCTTCCGCCGTTCCGCATTACATCTCCATAAAAGGGTGGCAGCAGTCGACATCGACTGCCAGAATATTTTCCGATTTACCGACGGAGGCACAGGAATATCTGAAAATTATCGAAGACTTGTTGGAGATCCCGATATCTTATGTTTCTGTTGGAAAAGAGAGAGAACAGTTTATCCGGCTGTAATATTCTAACCCTGTTTTTCCATGCTTTTGAAGAAATTCAGATCGTAATAAATCGCCTAAAAATCTTAACTATTAGTGGATGTTTATGAATTTCATTGATTTGAGACGTATTTTTTAATAAATTTACGCTTGGTTTTATGAAATTTAATCTTTTAATGGAATACGTTGCATTGCAAAATCGGGTAATAATTGACAGTTTCAACGCCATCCAATTTTTACCACCGGCATCAAATCTTTCAGGCAACTGCCTGTCTATTTATATTAATTAAATCAATTTTGAAGTACCTTGCGTCCAGAATACTCTGACCCTCATAAGTTAATCGAAGATGTTGAAGTCGAACAAAGCGTTCGACCATCGGCGTTTTCTGAATTTATCGGTCAACAGAAAGTAGTTGATAATCTCAAGCTATACATCTCTGCCGCCCGGAAACGGGGAGAAGCCCTTGACCACGTGTTGCTTTTTGGCCCTCCGGGGCTCGGTAAGACGACCCTTGCCAATATTGTTGCCCAGGAGCTGGATGTCAATATCAAAACCAGTTCCGGGCCGGTTATCGAACGAGCCGGCGATCTGGCGGGAATGCTCACCAGCTTGTCACATGGCGATGTGTTTTTTATCGATGAAATCCACCGGTTGAATAATGTGGTGGAAGAATATCTGTATTCAGCCATGGAAGATTTTACAATTGACATTGTGATCGATAAAGGACCCAGCGCCAGAAGCATTCAGCTAAATCTGGAACAATTCACTCTCATCGGCGCCACAACACGGCTTGGACATTTAACTTCACCTATGCGAGACCGGTTTGGAGTTGTATTAAGGCTGGACTATTATTCCAAAGAAGATCTTTTTGATATCTTAGTTCGCACCGCCCGTATATTAAATATCGAACTGGATTCGGAAGGTGCTTTGGAAATTGCCAAACGGTCCCGGGGAACCCCGCGAATCGCCAACCGTATTCTCCGGCGCGCCCGTGACTATGCCCAGATAAAGGCAAAGGGTATTATCGATAAAAATGTTGCGGAAAAATCCCTGAAATTATTAGATATTGATAATCGCGGGCTGGACCATATGGATCGCACCATTTTATTGACGATATTAAAAAAATTCGCCGGTGGGCCGGTCGGTTTGAACAGCCTGGCTGTTGCCATTGGCGAAGATGCAGAAACTATTGAAGACGTTTATGAACCATTTTTGATTCAAAACGGTCTGCTGCAACGCACATCCCGCGGGCGTCAGGCAACGCTGGAAACATATAAATATTTCGGGCTGGAAATGACGTCCGAACAGCAAACATTATTTGAATAAAGGAGGAATTTCTATGAGACTTTCCGATTTCGATTATGAATTACCTGAAAATTTAATTGCCCAATATCCGATAGAAAAACGTGACCACTCCCGGTTAATGGTCGTCAATCGGAAGGAAGATAGCATAGATCATAAGCATTTTTATGATCTCCCGGACTATTTAAATTCAGGTGACTTGCTAATTCTTAACGAAACCATGGTCTATCCGGCCCGACTCGAGGCAATTAAAGATCGCACCGACGCAAAAGTAGAAGTCTTTTTATTGCGGGAGCTGGATAACAACCTCTGGGAGGTCATGGTAAAGCCAGCCCGAAAAGTACGAATTGGCAACAAGCTGACGATAGCCGAAGGCGTCCAGTGTGACGTTATTGACAACACCGTGTCTGGTGGGCGCGTGGTGCGGTTTAATAATATTGCCCAGCAGGATCTTTACATGTTAATCGACAAAATCGGTCAGTCCCCCTTGCCTCCTTATATCGATCGCGAGCCGACACCTGAAGATAAGATAAAATACCAGACCGTCTATGCCAAACGCAGGGGCGCGGTCGCCGCTCCCACCGCAGGTTTACATTTTACCGAAGAGTTAATAGAAAAAGTCAAGGCTAAGGGCGTAAAAGTATTCCGGATAGTGCTTCATATCGGACTGGGAACTTTTCGACCGGTAACCGTTGAAGATTTATCCCGGCATCGTATGGATTCCGAATACTATGAAGTCTCCGCCGAAACCGCCCTGGCAATTAATGAAGCCAAATTAAAAGGAAAACGGGTTATCGCTGTCGGTACATCTGTTGTCCGAACCCTTGAAACCGTTTCCGTTTCCGGTTTTCAGGTTAGTCCGCGGAAAGGCTGGACCGATAAATTTATCTATCCGCCCTATGAGTTTAAAATGGTTGATGCTCTGATTACCAATTTTCACCAACCTAAATCGACTCTCATCATGCAGGTTGCCGCCTTCGCCGGACTGGAATTGGTAATGAAAGCCTATCATGAAGCGATAAAGAAAAAATATCGTTTTTTCAGTTACGGCGACGCAATGATTATTATATAAAGAAGCGATGCCCTTGAACTCAAGTAGCGCAATTATAGTTGCAGCGGGGAGTGGATTACGAATGAATTCATCCGTTCCCAAACAATTCCTCACCCTTGGCGAAAAAACCGTTCTGTATCATACTCTGCAAAAATTTCTCAAGACACCGGCAATTTCTGAAATTATCATTGTTACTGCACCTGAGATGGCAGATTCTGAACTCCTGAGGATGTCCCTGCCGCCCTCCTCTTCAAAACCTATTCATATCGTCATGGGCGGTAAAAGACGGCAGGATTCAGTGTACAATGGACTTAAAGCCGTAAATCACGGGTCTGCAATTGTCAGCATTCACGACGCCGTCCGCCCGTTCATTCGTCCGGAAACAATCTCAACGGCTATCGATTTGTGCTCTCAATATGATGGTGTAATCGTTGCCACTCCGACGACCAACACCCTAAAAGAGGTTCACGATCACCTGATTGTCAAAACCGTGAACCGGGAGTTAATTTGGCAGGCTCAGACACCGCAAACATTCAGGCTGGCAATTCTCCTGAAGGCATATGAACAGGCGTATCATGACGGCGTCACCGTTACCGATGATGCCGGTCTGGTTGAAAGAATCGGCGGGAGGATACGTGTCATCGCGGGCGATTCGTGGAATATTAAAATAACCAGCCGGCAAGACCTGATTCTGGCACAATCAATCTTTGAGAAAGGTCTGGGATGAAAAATTTTAGCCTTCGCATAGGTCATGGTATTGACGCCCACTCTTTTACTTTTGGCAAGCCGCTGATTCTCGGAGGAGTAAGCATCCCCTTTGAAAAAGGGCTGGAGGGACATTCTGACGCCGATGTCGTCATACATGCGATTATCGATGCTCTTTTGGGCGCCGCCGGATTAGGCGACATTGGCACTCATTTTCCCAATACCGACCCGCAATATCGCAACATCTCCAGTATTGTCCTGCTTGAAAAGGTGGTTAATCTTATTCAGAAACGGCATTATTATATCGGCAATGTCGACGTCACCGTTATTGCGGAACACCCTAAAATTGCACCCTACTTTGCCGCCATGCAACAATCCCTGGCAGCTGTTATGAAAATACCGCAAGGTAGTATTTCAATAAAAGCCACAACAACAGAAAAAATGGGTTTTACCGGAAGAGAAGAGGGTATTGCCGCTTTTGCCACTGCATTAATAGGATACTGATGGAAAACTACTTTAGTACATTTGCCGAAACAAGCCCTGTAATTATCTATTTTGCCCTATTCCTGTTTATCTTTCTGGAAAACATTCTCCCGGTGGTGCCGGGAGACGCCGTTTTAATTTTTTCAGCCTATCTTACCGGGCGCGGAGTGTTGGTGCCAACTATGACTTTTGTTTTAACTGTTTTTGGCAGCATTGCCGGATTTACGCTGGCTTTTGCCTTGAGCCGGCATTGGGGGCGGGATTTTTTTGAGCAGCGTAAATTTCCTTTTATGTCTTTAAGGAGAATGCATAAAATCGATCACTATTTCCATAAGTTTGGGGACGGGTTTTTAATGATTGGACGGTTAATCCCCGGTGTTCGTTTGGTTTTAGCCCTGATTGCCGGATTTTCAAAAATATCCTATCTACGCGCCTTCTCTTTTACTGTTGTCGCCATTCTGTTATGGAACGGGACGATTTTTATCCTGGGTAGAGAATTGGGTGAAAACTGGACCGCAATCAAAGAGTGGCTGTCGGGTTATAATACAATCGTAGACTATCTGCTCATATTTGCTGTATTATGCTACGTTATATATAAAATTTATAAAAAAACAGTGGAGCGGAGACACGC
>DPVY01000061.1 GCA_003527965.1 Fidelibacterota bacterium | reverse complement strand
TATTAAGGAAATATTATTGAAATAAGAGCTATTTAAATGCTTTAATCCAAAATAGATTATTAATAACCACGAAGGCACTTCCGCACTGTCCTTCCCCCAAGGGGGTCTCTTTGAGATGAGGAGCTTGTCCCGAAGGGATTTGGAAGTGGCAAGATGTATGAATTAAACAGGCTAAATGTATGTTAAAAAAATTGTTTTCAATCATATCACTCGGCTGTCCGAAAAATACGGTCGATTCGGAAGTCCTCAGGGGGCGTCTCGAAAAATTCGATTATCAATATTCGGAAATTCCGGAAGATGCAAAAATCATTTTTATCAATACCTGTGGATTTATCGATTCTGCGAGACAAGAATCGGTAGAAACCATCCTGGAAACCCTCGAATTAAAGAAAAATGATCCCGATAAAAAGATAATTATCATCGGTTGTCTGTCACAGCGCTATCCGGATCAGCTGCGCCTGGAACTGCCCGAGGTTGACGCCATTTACGGTGTCGATTCAATCGATCGGATCACCGCTGATCTTGTTGCCGGCTCTGCCTCTTGTGACAATATCGAAGGTGTAAGATCGTTGCTGACGCCAAACCATTATGCTTTTTTAAAAATAGCCGAAGGATGCGATAACAGCTGCAGTTTTTGTTCGATTCCGCTGATCCGGGGGCAGCAGAGAAGCCGGAGCGTGGACAGTTTACTACGGGAGGCTGAATACTTAAGCCAAAAGGGTGTGCTGGAACTAATCCTGATTGCCCAGGACTTGACCCGCTACGGATCGGATCTTCCGGCAAAGCCTGATCTATTCACATTGCTGCAGGAACTGCTGTCGCTGAAATTATTCCCATGGGTTCGCTTATTGTATGCAAACCCGGATTTCTGGGATCCAAAATTGAACACTCTGTTTCAAAAGTACCCGGAATTGTGCCCTTATCTCGATATCCCGGTCCAGCATGCTTCACCGCGAATATTGAAGTTGATGGAACGGGGATATGATATTCGGAAAGTCAAACGGAAATTGCTGCGGCTTCGGCAGGACGTTCCAACGATTGCCCTGAGAACATCCGTTATGGTGGGATTCCCGTCGGAAAGTGACGATGATTTCAATATGTTGCTGGATTTTATTGAAGATATTCGATTCGAGCGGTTGGGAGTGTTTACCTATTCACGGGAAGAGGATACAAAGGCGGCGGAATTGCCGGATGATGTGCCTTCCGATGAGAAAGAGCGCCGCAAAGAGATTGTGATGCAGATCCAGTGGTCGATTGCCCGGGAGTTCGCCGAATCGAAAATTAATCAGACAATTGATGTAATTATAGAGGAAAATGCCGGGGAGTATTTTAACGGCAGAAGCCGCTGGGATGCTCCGGAGATTGATTGCTTTGTAAGAGTCCGTAGTGAAAAAGCGCTTGAAATTGGTAAACTTTACAAGGTGAAAATTGATAGTGCCGAAGGGTTGGATTTAGTTGGTGAGGTCGTATAAACCTTTTCCATTTCTTAAAGTGAATGGTTAATGTTTATACTTTCATTCCGGGGATGTGACGTGGGAACAAACAAGAAAGAATAATATTTACAATGTTATCAATAGGTTGCACATAGTCATTGTATTTTAATAATATAAACTTTGCGCCCTTTGCGTCTTTGCGGTTAATTTATTGCGAATTTGTCAATATTGTTTTGTAATCTCATTCGAAGTTGTTTATCTTTTTTATTATTTGAAAGGAAACCTGTATACGAAGCACATGAAGCAAAATCAAAGTTGAGAAAGTCAAGTCTGATAACTTTTAAAATTGATAATAAAGGGAATTAAGAATGAAAGCATTAATCACTGCCGGTGGACATGGAACCCGCTTGCGACCCATTACCCATACCCAAAACAAGCATCTGATTCCCATTGCCAATAAGCCCATTCTGAATTATGCTCTTGAGTATGTTAAGGAAGCCGGAATAACCGAGGTCGGTATCATTACCAATAAAGATGGCACCGAAGTTCAGGATGTATATGGCGACGGAAGTAAATTAGGACTGTCCATAACCTATATTCCCCAGGAAAAGCCGTCGGGCTTAGCCGATTGTGTACGGATTGCCGAACCTTTTCTCGGTGATGAACCGTTTATATTTTATCTTGGCGATAATATAATTGTCGGCGGCGTTAAGCGGTTTGTGGAGGAATTCCAAAAAAACAGATCCAATTGTCACCTTGTCCTGGCGAAAGTTCCCGATCCCGAGCGGTTTGGTGTGCCGGAAATCCGCAATAATCAGATCGTCGGTATCGAGGAAAAACCGAAAAAGCCTAAAAGTGATTATGCGGTCACCGGAATTTATCTGTATGACAAGACTATCTTTGAGGCGGTCAATAGTATCAAACCCAGCGCCCGCGGCGAAATGGAAATATCCGATGCGCACCAATATCTGATTGATAAAGGACTGAAGATAAGTTATTCAGAGATTACCGGTTGGTGGAAGGATACGGGCAAGCCCTCTGATCTTTTAGAGGCGAACCGCCTTGTCCTGGATAATATTTCTAAAAATATTGCCGGCGATGTGGATAGTAACAGTGTGATTTCCGGGCGGGTAATAATTGAGAAAGGCGCCAAAATTCAGAACAGCAATGTCCGGGGACCGGCGATTATTGGTGCAGGCACTCAAATAATCAACGCCTATATCGGTCCCTATACCGCTATTGAACAGAATTGTATAATTAAAAATTCTGAAGTTGAATTCAGTATAATTTCACAAAATTGTGAAATACTCAATCAGAAAATCCGTATAGAAGCCAGCCTGTTGGGCAAGAACGTGAAAATAATCGAAGCAAACTCAAAACCCTATACAAACCGATTCATACTTGGTGATCAAAGTTTGATAGAGATCCGTTAACATTGATCAAAACAGTCAATTTCAGAACCCTTGGTTGTCGTTTAAATCAATCCGAATCCGATTCGATTCAATATGAGCTGCAAAATGCCGGCTTCACAATTGTCGGTAAAAAAGTCCCCTCTGATCTGACTATCATCAACTCCTGTGCGGTGACCCGGCAGGCGGAAGCCAAGACCCGTGGCGCTATTGCGGCAGCCCGGCGCATTTCTCCCAACGGAAAAATTGCCGTTATCGGCTGTTATGCCCAGCTTTCAGCGCAAGATTTAAAACATCTTTCCGGAGTCAATCTGATTTTGGGGAATAATGAAAAATACAGAATTATGGATTTTCTTAATGGTCTTGAGAAAAGCGGAACGGAAATCCATGTATCGGATGAGGTCGGGGAAAACACATTTTCACCACCTGGAATAATTTCCAGGGGCACTCATACCCGCGCCCACATGAAAATCCAGGAAGGCTGTGATTACCGCTGTGCCTATTGTGTGATTCCATTATTACGGGGCGGTACGCGCAGCCGCAATTTTGCCGACTGCATCGATGAAGCCAAATTACTGGCGGATCAGGGCATTAAGGAAATTGTCCTGAGTGGCATCAATATCGGCACTTATATGAACGGCGAACGGGATTTGACGGATCTGATTGAATCTCTGTTAAAGGAAACGGATATTCAAAGGCTTCGAATCAGCTCCATCGAACCCGATTTGATCCCGGACCGGTTGATCGCTTTAATGAAACATGAACCTCGTATCTGCCGCCATTTCCACATCCCGCTGCAACATGGCTCCAATGAAATACTCGGGTTAATGCGGCGCAGATACCGGGTTGAAAGTTATATTGAGCTTGTCGAAAAAATAGCGGGCAGCGTGCCGGAAATCTGTATTGGAACCGATGTATTGGTTGGTTTTCCGGGCGAATCAGAGGAACATTTTATGGAAATGGCAAAATTGCTGGAACGGTTACCCCTTGCCTATTTTCATGTTTTTCGCTTTTCCGCACGTCCGGAAACCGTTGCATGGGGATTGAATGACAATGTCAAAATCAGGGATAAAAAAATACGGTCGGAGCAATTAAGAAAATTAAGTGCAGCGCACAACAATCATTTTTTAAGACGCTTTGTCGGCAAAAAACTTCAGGTATTATTTGAAAAGAAAAATAAATCAGGGCTTTACGAAGGACTGTCTGATAATTATATTAAAGTCAGTGTAAAATCAAAGGAGCCGCTGATCAATCAGATTAAAAACGTAGCCATTACACAAATAAACGGCGCTGTTGCTCAAGGAGAGGTTATCATCTGTGAATAATAAAAAAACATATTTTATCGGAATTGCCGGTAATATTGGGGTTGGTAAAACAACCATGACGGATATCTTAGCCAACCGATTTGGCTGGAAGGCGTATTATGAATCGGTGATTGATAATCCTTACCTGGAAGATTTCTACGGAGATATGAAACGCTGGAGTTTTAATTTGCAGATATATTTTTTATCCCATCGTTTCAGAACTCATAAAATAATGACCGAGAGTGGATTGTCGTCAATTCAGGACCGGACTATTTATGAAGATGTCGAAATTTTTGCCCGTAATCTTTATGAAATGGGCAATATGTCGAAGCGGGACTGGGAAAATTATTGTGCATTATTCGATATTATGACATCCTATCTGAGAAAACCGGATTTGATCATATATCTGCGCGCGAGTGTGGATACATTATTAACACGTATAAAAAAACGGTCGCGAGGGTTTGAAAGCACTATTTCGCCGGAATATATTTATATGCTGAATATCGAATATGAACGTTGGATTAAACGGGCGCAGGGGCAATATCCGGTAAAGATAGTCGAAACTGACAAGTTTAACGTTTTTGAAGATTCCGACAAACTTGAAGAATTATTTCTTGATATTCGAAAATATTGTCCTGAATGTGGATAGAAAAATTAAGAAATCGGGATTAGATATTATTTCCAATATACTTAATTGTTTTTACCGAACGGATTAGATAAATTTAGCAGGTATTTGGACAGGATTGGAATAGACTACATTGAAAAGAATCGCTGTTTTTGCTTCAGGACGTGGCTCAAATTTCTCTGCAATACTTGAACAGATAGAACGAGGCCTTATTCCTGCGACGGTAGCCTGTGTCGTCAGTGATCATGTTCATCCGCCTGTTTTTGACATTGCCGGGGAACATGATATTCCAACCCATTGGGTCAATCGCAAACACTTTTCAGCGGCTGAAGATTATGGAAAATTCTTAATATCTTTGCTCGAATCCTATCAGGTCGATCTGGTTGTACTGGCCGGTTTTTTAAAACTTATTCCGGCGCCGCTTGTCGAACGTTATAAACATGCCATGATTAATATTCATCCGGCATTGCTGCCTAATTTTGGCGGTAAAGGATTCTACGGGATGAAGGTGCACAAGGCGGTCATTGAGTCCGGCATCGGGACCACAGGAGTTACGATTCATTTTGTGGATGAACATTATGATAAGGGTTTGGTAATTTTACAGGAAAAGGTAAATGTTTTGCCCGACGATACAGCGGAAACTCTGGCTCATCGTGTTCTGGAATTGGAACACAGGGCTTATCCGAAAGTAGTAAAGGCAATTTGTGAAAATAAAGTTTATGTTTCTGACGGAAAGGTAATTTGGAAAAAATGAATTCTCTTGAAATAAAACGGGCAATTATCAGTGTTTGGGATAAGGAAAATATCGTTCCATTGGCACAAACCTTAGATCAAAAAGGGGTACAGCTGTTTTCAACAGGCGGAACTTATCGAAAATTGAGCGAATCCGGAATTCGTGTCGAAAAAATTGAAGATTTAACCGGATTTCCGGAAATCATGGGAGGTCGTGTAAAGACCCTGCATCCCTTAATATTTTCCGGTATTTTAGCCGATAGTGCTAATCCTGACCATCAAGCGGATCTGAAAAAGGTAAAAGCTGCACCCTTTCAGTTAGTGGTAGTAAATCTTTACCCCTTTTCCGAGACTTTTCATGGAGGTGATAAAACCCATGCTGAAATTGTTGAAATGATCGATATCGGCGGTCCGAGTATGCTCAGAGCCGCTTCGAAAAATTATAAAAGTGTTGCGGTTTTATCGGATCCGCTGCAATATGATGAGTTTATAGATCGGTTCAAAAATGATAAGATTGACGAGGACTACCGCCTTCGATTAGCAAAGGATGTTTTTATAAAAACTACAATTTATGATAGTGAAATTGCATCTTTCTTCGCAGGCGAATCGGGCGGGTTACCGGATATTATGCTTAGACCTTATCAAAAATCGGTTGAATTGCGTTATGGTGAAAACCCGGATCAGAAGGCGGCGTTGTATAATCCGCTTTTAAATCCGGGGCGACAGCCGTTTCGCCAATTACAAGGTAAAGAGATTTCTTTCAATAATTATATCGATTGCATTGCCGCATACCGAATCGCCTTTGAGTATCGTAGCGAGTTGGCTGTATGCGTCAATATCAAACACACCAATCCCTGTGGCTTTGGTCTTGGAGTGACCCCTCTTGATGCTTATAAGCGGGCTGTCAAAGCCGATCCGGTGAGTTATTTTGGCGGGATTGTGGGTGTGAATCGAACAGTGGACGGACCCCTTGCGGAAGAATTCAAAAAAAGTTTTTTGGAATGCATTGTTGCGCCTGATTATACTCCTGCGGCGCTGGAGATATTAGTTAAGAAGAAGAACCTGCGGCTGCTTATTCCCGATGAAAATTATCTGAGAGCCAATTTTGATATCAAGGGATACGGACAGGGACTCCTTGTTCAGGAAATGCAATCGGCAGATGACGAGGAACATTGGGAAGTGGTAACGGAAAAACAACCCGATGATGGATTTTATGAAGCCTTGAGACTTGCTTGGCATCTGGTTAAACATGTTAAATCCAATGCTATTGTTCTCTCTGACAGCGTCGGGTCAATCGGAGTAGGCGCCGGACAGATGTCCCGGGTAGATTCTTTGAAAATTGCTATCCGCAAAGCCGGTGAAGCGGGGCTGAACACGCACAATTCCGTAATGGCTTCGGATGCTTTTTTCCCTTTTCGGGATTCTATTGATTTGGCAGTAGAGCATGGGATTGCGGGTATAATTCAGCCGGGTGGCAGTATCCGCGATAAAGAAGTTATTGAAGCCTGCAATGAACACGGATTATTCATGCTTTTTACGCATAAAAGGGTATTTAAACATTAAATAATTGGAGATAATATGGGGTTTTCGTTTTTTAATTTTTGGGGTGGCGATATTGGGATTGATCTTGGTACGGCGAATACCTTGATATATATGAAGGCTAAAGGAATAATTCTGGATGAACCAAGTATTGTGGCAAGGTCCAGCCATGACGGCAAAGTGGTTGCCGTCGGCGCCGATGCCAAAGAGATGCTTGGTAAAACTCACCAGGACATTACTACCATTCGACCCTTAAAAGATGGTGTTATCGCCGATTTTGAGATGACCGACGCCATGCTGCGCGGCTTTATTCGCAAAATTAACATGAGCAGAATTGCCCGACCCCGTATTGTAATTTGTATTCCTTCGGGTATAACCGAAGTAGAAAAAAGAGCGGTCAGAGAATCGGCGGATCGCGCTAATGCCCGGGAAGTGTTTCTGGTTGAAGAACCTATCGCAGCCGCTATTGGAATTGGAATTGACATATCCAAACCAATAGGAAATATTATTGTCGATATTGGTGGCGGGACGACTGAGATCGCTGTTATTGCCCTGAATGGAATCGTAACCAAGCAATCAATTCGGGTAGCGGGTGATGAAATGGATGATGCGATAATTCAATATTTCAAATCTGAGCATAATCTTCTTATTGGTGAACGGACATCGGAAAGGATAAAATGCACTGTTGGTTCGGCTATGCCGATCAATGACACAACTATTGCGGTCAAAGGTCGGAGCCTGGTAGCCGGAATTCCAAAAACCATAGAAGTTTCATCGGTTGAAATCAGGGAGTGCTTAAAAGATACTGTAGATCTCATCACCCAGGCCATTAAACAGGCGTTGGAGATGACACCCCCGGAATTATCCTCGGATATTTTAGACCGTGGTATTATTCTGACGGGTGGTGGCGCCCAATTGAAAGGTCTGGACCAGCGCATCAGAGTTGAAACCGATCTCCCTGTAAATGTTGCCGAAGAGCCGCTTCTGTCTGTTGTAAAAGGCACCGGAGTCATCGTAGAAGATGTGGACAAATACAAAGAAGTGCTTGTGTAGATTAACCCTACAACGTTATTTAGTGAAAATGATTCGATATATAGAACCACCTATCAATTGTAAACACTACATTGGGTACATTAAATATTTTAAGTTACGTAGTAGGGCTAAATGGTAAAAAAAATAATAGCAATACTATTTGATTTTTACGAATACATACTATTATTAATCCTTGTCTCTGTTTCTTTCTCTATTTTGTTAATAAACGAAGTGCCTCGGGTGCGGTCCTTGCAGGGAGATATAGATGATACATTTGCGTTTATTCATTTTCCCGGAATCTGGATTAACCAGCTGTCCGGTTTGCTTGCCGAAAATGAAGTGCTAAAGCGTGAGAATCTGCAATTAACACTTCAAAATATTGAGTTTAAAGAAGCCTATATAGAAAACCGGCGCCTGAAACAAATGTTGAACTTTCTTGATAGCACCACTTTTGAGTTGGCTCCGGCAAAGGTGATCAATAAAGGAACTACGCCAATTGCCAATTCTATTTTGATAAATATTGGTAAACGTGAGGGAGTTCAGCCGAATATGGCGGTCATTTCCACAAAAGGAATTGTAGGGAAAACAATCGCTGTGGGTGATATTACCACGCAAGTGCAGATATTTTTGGATGTGAACTTCAGGCTCAGTGTAAAATTTCAGAATTCCAGGGCACTGGGTATCATGAGGTGGCACCCCGACGGCAGAGCAGAAGTACGTGAGATTCCAAACACAGTGGAAATTTATCCGGGAGAGTTAGTACTTACTTCCGGTTATAGTAAAATTTATCCACCAAATATGATTGTTGGTAAAGTTATTGAAGTGAATCGTTCGGAAAATAAATTATTTCAATCGGTAATAATTCGCCCGGTTGTAGATATTGACACCCTTGAAGAAGTATTTGTGATTTTATCTTATTGATTATGAAAAATGTGCTATTATTAATCGGATTCAGCCTATTGGCAATACTGTTAAATATAATAGTATCTCCCTGGTTGGCAATTCAGGGGATCAAACCGGACTTTGTCTTGATTTTACTTTTATTTGTATCAGCTCTGAAAGGGCGGGTAATCGGGCAAGTCTACGGGTTTGGAATAGGATTGATCGTCGATATTATTGGAATCGGCTCCTTTTTGGGGCTGTCGGCTCTCACCAAGACAATCACAGGGTTTCTGTCGGGGAATTTTAAGAATAGCCGTAGTCGAATAAATGATTTTACTTTTTATGGAATGAATATAATCATCATTTTCATCCATTTTGCAATATTTTATCTGATTAACTATAAATCCTGTGATTATAGTACCCAGTTTATTCTTTTACGGTTCGTAATTCCTGAGACGATTTATACGTCGGTGGCGTTTATTTTAATTGACTATATTTTTCCCTTCGAGTCCTACTAAATATGTTTTACTCTCAGAATAATGTCAATGAAGCGCGGCGCAATATCTTTTTATTGGTCATATTTACGCTGTTTGTAATCCTGGGCGCACGATTATATCAACTTCAGATTGTACAACATAGCCGCTTTGCCGGTATTGCCGAGGCTAACCGGATTCGAGTGGTTTCTCAACAGGCGCCGCGAGGGATTATTTACGATCGGAACGGTAATATTATTGCTGAAAACAAATCCCAGTATAATGTAGACATCATCCCCTTTGAAGTCGGAAAAGATAAGACGGCGTATACTACTCTTAGTGAGATTTTAAATGTATCCGAAAAGGAAATTCAGCGTCGGGTAAAAAAGAATTGGCGCGGTCAATTTTTACCGGTAAGGATTATGGAAGACATAGATTTTCAGACTTTAGCGGAGCTGGAAGAACGCCGGCTGGAATTACCCGGAGTGCTTTATTCTCTCGAACCGATACGGTCATTTCCAACTCATGCAAATTTAAGCCATGTCCTTGGGTACGTCCGAGAAGTGAATGTAAAAAATTTGCAAACAATTAAAGATTATGGCTATCGATCGGGTGATTTAATCGGTTGGAAGGGTGTTGAACGTGAATATGAAAGTGTTTTGCGCGGTAAACGAGGCTTCAGCTATATTCAGGTGAATGTTTTTGGTCAGGAAGTCGGTACGATCCAGGATAAACGTAGTGTCGTGCCGGAGTTTGGTAATGATCTTTATCTGACCATAGACCTCGGGCTACAACAATATGCGGAAGAAATTCTCGGTGGTAACAAAGGCGCCATTGTGATAATGGACGCGACAAATGGAGAAATACTTTCGTTGGTCAGCAAACCGGATTATTCGCCCAATCTGTTTTCCGGGATTGTTAAATCAGAGATCTGGGATACTTTGCGTACTGATCCGGATCGTCCTCTGTATAATCGTGTTACGCAGGGGATTTATCCGCCCGGCTCTACTTTTAAATTGATTGCCGCTATAGCAGCTCTTGAGAATAATATTATCGATCCAAAGATGAAAATACGGTGCCGGGGAAGTTTTAAACTTGGGCGTCGAACTTTTAAATGTTGGAAATTAACCGGTCACGGGAAAATGGATTTACACGATGCCCTGGTCAATTCCTGCAATGTCTATTTTTATAATCTGATTCGGAAAATGGATATTGATTTGTGGGCTGAGTATGCGAAAAAATTCCGATTTGGTGAGATAAGCGGCATCGATTTATATGTAGAGTCTCCCGGGGCTGTGCCCGATAAAGCCCTTTTAGATAAAAAATATGGCGTCGGTGGTTGGGCGGAAGGGAATAAATTAAATCTGGTGATCGGTCAGGGGGATTTAATAGTTACTCCGATACAGATGGCTCGTTTTTCAGCCGCCCTGGCAACTAACGGCAAATTATGTGCTCCCCATCTGGGATTGAAATATTTTAATCGGGAGAAAAATCAATTCTATCAGTTCAATCCGGTAAAATCAGATTCCATAACGGATATTTCAGAATCCACCTGGGAGTTTATCAGTGAAGCAATGTTTGAAGTTGTTAATTCTCAAACCGGTACGGGACGGGCAGCGCAAGTAAAAGGCTTGGATGTGTACGGGAAGACCGGAACCTCCCAAAATCCTCATGGTGATTCACATTCCTGGTTTATCGGGTTTTCTAAAGATAATCAACAGGTGACGGCAATGGCGGTACTTGTTGAGCACGGCGGATCCGGTGGCGGAGAAGCCGCCCGGATTGCCTCAAAATTATTTAAGTACTGCTCTGAAAATCTAAACCGACAACGATTTGTAAGCACGAAAGTGAATGATATTGAAGCAAAATAACTGGATAGATAATTCAACGCTCAACACTAATTTTCTTATGTTTCTCACAGTCTTTCTGCTCTGTATGGCAGGACTTGTTGCTCTTTACAGCGCGTCCATTCATGTTGACGCCCCGTTTTTTAAAAAAGTAGTTGGTAAACAATTGATTTGGATACTATTCGGAATTTTATCATCTCTAATACTTGTTTTCACCCAGAAGAAAATTCTTTTTAATGGCGCATACATTTTTTATTGGTTCGGAATTGTTCTGATACTCTCGCCCTTTTTTATTGGAAGTTCTATGGCCGGAACTCATCGTTGGTTGGTCTTAGGGCCGTTTCATTTCCAGCCCTCGGAGTTTATGAAAATATTTGTTATTCTTGGGGTTGCCCGCTATTTGTCCAAAAATGATCTGGTTATCTCAAGTTTCAGGTCTTTGATTATGCCGCTGTTGCTGGTATTATTACCCCTGGCAATCGTTTTACGGCAGCCCGATTTAGGAACTTCTATGATTTATATTTTACTGGTTTTTCCAATGTTAATCTGGGCAGGAGCACGAGCCTATCACCTATTCATTATTATAGCGCCGGTTATCAGTATTTTAACTGCGTTTAATTTTTACACTTTTTTTATCTGGGTTGTTTTTGTGCTTATTGTGCTGTATTTAAGTAATGAGAAAATCTGGCTGGCCATTGTACTGTTTGTATTGAATTTGTCGCTTGGGTTTCTTACTCCGGTACTTTGGAATCGCCTGAAGCCGTATCAGCAGAACCGAATTTTAACGCTTTTTAATGTCGAAGCCGATCCCCAGGGATCCGGGTATCAGGTAATTCAGTCACAGATTGCAATTGGATCCGGCGGAATATTTGGGAAGGGACTGGGCAATGGCACCCAAACTCACCTGAAATTTTTACCGGAACAGCATAATGACTTCATTTTTTCAGTTGTAGGAGAAGAGTACGGATTTATTGGAGTGGCTGCGGTCCTGATTTTGTTCTTTTTGCTTACAGTATTGTTAATCAATACAGCTTTTCGCCTTAGAGACCGATTTAGTTCTCTGGTTGTTATCGGGGTAGCCAGTGTTTTGTTTTTTCATGTCGTTATTAATGTCGCGATGACAATTGGACTAATGCCTGTAACGGGTTTACCGCTTCCTTTTTTAAGTTATGGAGGTTCATTTATTATACTCTGTTTCATCTTAATTGGGGTGGTCTGGAACCTTAGTATGGAACGGTCCCGGTAAACTGTTTGAATTATTTAAATTTGCCTTTGTATTTTTAAGGGAATTCAGTAAATTCCAGTCTTGAGATGGTGTCATAAATTAAAATAAGAAAAGTTTTGAAATAAATACAACAGCCCCTAAAAGTGAGTATTAAAAAAAAAACGTTAAACAATTTGTGAAGTAGGATTATGATCAAAAGAATTTATTTTTTAACGTCCGAGATAGTTCCCTTTGCGGAGAGCTATCACCTGGCATCTTTTTCAAAAGAGATACCGGTAGTATTCAATGAAAGAAAATTTGACTTCCGGGTAATGATGCCGAAGTACTCTTTCATTAGCGAAAGACGCTATGTCCTGCGCGAAGTTATTCGATTGAGGGATATGGAGCTTCAGTTTAATAATGAGACCATCATGGCCAGTGTAAAGTCGGCTTTTATTCCAAATACAAAAGTTCAGGTCTATTTCCTCGAACATGAAAATTATTACACGAATGAAGCGCCTGGCTTATATGAGGAGCAGCCTGAATCAAAATTTGGACGAAATGCCTGGCGATTCGGCTATTTTGCGTCGGCTGCGTTAACAACCTTAAATTATTTACGTTGGAAGCCGGAAGTAATTATCTGTAATGATTGGCAAATGAGTTTGGTCCCATTACTGATTAAGTCCAATATATTGGACAAATCCTATTTTGAGGGCGTTAAAATTCTCCAGATATTGCAGTCAAAAAATCTCAATTCGAAGTATAAGATAGAAGATTATAAAAACATTGGGCTGACGGAATTCGATTCGGCTTTAATAGAGGATGGCGATAAAATGGATTGTGTTGCCGCTGCTCATCAGATCTGCGATCATACCCTGGTGATAAATAACAAAGAAGATCTGCTGGAAACTTATAAAGCTGATCCTGCGTTTAAACGTTTGTTTAAAGATAGCGAATCAAAAATTACAACTTATAATCTTGAGAATGAATCTCCGGAAGAATGGCAAAAGTTAGCAGATGAAATTATTAGAATTGTGGAAAAATTATAATCAAAAGGATCGCCGTTCCCGGCGCTCAATAAATCAACAGCCTTATCTTGCTACCATTTCAGTCTATAAATGGTGGCTTCTTGTTATATTGTTGGTTTTGGGAGCATGTGAAGAAAAAATACCGACTCTGCCGATCGACAAAGCACCCTTAATATTCGAAACAATCACTATTCCGTCTGACTCTCTGAACTTTGACCAGAGAACTATAGAACCGAATTTAGGCGGCTCTGGGGTTTTATTTGTTGGCAACGATGAACATATTTATGCTTATACATTATTAAAATTTGCGAATCTGAGCACTCTGCCGGATACCCTGGATTCACTCATATCGGTGTCTCTGAATTTGCAAACCTATCATCAATTCCAATCCTCAGGAGAGTCGGCGGATTCCGTTGATATATCAATTTCTCGGCTTTATAACAATGGGGATGATCCCTGGTCGGAAGATAGTAGTAACTATAAGAACTTTGTTTTAGCGGACCACACGGTTGATTATCTCACTTCCTTTACATTCCACGAAACCGATACTATAACTGTCAAAAGTGTTCTGCTGGATAGTATTTTACTGGATTGGCATGCCGGAAATAATGACTATACCCTGGTTTTACAGCAGGCCGACACCGCAATAGCCAGCGTACAGGCCTTCTATTCCAGTGAAGAAACTCATTATCCGTGGTTAGAGATTTCTTACATCCAGGATGGCGATACCGTTAGTATAAAAATTATACCCTCCGAAGACCTATCAATAATATCTTTTAAGGATAATGTGGATATTGATAAAAATCTGTCAATCAGTGCCGGTCGAATGTCTTTTGCCCGTTTGAATTTTAATTTAAAAAATCTAATTCGGGACAAAAATGCAGTAATAGCCAAAGCCTGTTTACATTTAAATATTAATCAAGACCAGAGCCAATTATACGGGGAAAATTTCAGTCTTTATGTAACGATACCGGATTCCGCCGTGAATGATACTTCGGATTATAATCCTATGCATCAGGTCTATGATCACCTGCATCCGATTGGAAGTACGGACAACGATGCGGTAATTGATGTCAAGAAGGTAATTCAAGGCATTACCAGTAACTATATCGATAACTATGGAATCGTTCTGTGGTCGCCGCCGACAAATTTAAATATCTCGACCATAAGTTTTTATAATACATCCAGCCAAAATGCCGATAGCCGGCCTTTTTTGGAAATACTAACCATGAAAGAACAATAGTTTAATGTATAAACGGATATTGTTATTACTGCTTATCTCCGGATCGTTAATGGGACAAAATTCTAATTATTCTTCCTATGGCTTTGGTTTAGCGACTCCTTACCTGTCCGTCCGCAGTCTTGGCTTAGGTAATACCGGGGTGGCAATCGCCGATTCATTAAGTCTAAATATAGCCAATCCGGCGCTCTGGAATGGGTTTGTTACAACCTCTTTGCAGGGACAGGCGGGCTCATCCATGCTTGGAGATCAACAAGGAATATTGACCCAATTTTTAGGATTTTCTCTCAAATTTCCTGTGGGTGATAAAATTGGTCTTGCCATGGGTATCACGCCGGTGACACGGATGGAAGGAAAAAAAAGTTTTACCGATTCCACGTCCTTTGGATCGACGGCAGTAAACTATTCATCCGATGTTCAGGTTTCCGGCGGAATTTCACAATTCTTCATAGGCGGCGGTTACCGGGTAAGTCCACGGTTTCAACTGGGATTAAAAGCCCAGGTTCATTTTGGTAATTATTTGACCAAAATGGATACCGATCTTGATGACGATGGGAGTGTAAACAGTTATTTTAAGAAATATACAATTGTTCAGGGTGTTCAAATTGGTACCGGTTCGTACTGGATCAGCCAAGACCGTAAATCGGAGTTGGCGCTTTATTTGGATTATCGTTTGAAATTTGAATCATACCGAATGTACGATTTTTATTTTGGCGATGACAGCACAACCAGCCACCAGGCAATTCCTTATCCGGCGACGTTTCAATTGGGCGTCCGAAGGAAAATAAGCAAGTCGCTGGCTTTTTCGGCGGATGTTTCACATTCTATCGTTTCGAGCTCGCTATTTAAGGACTTTTATGTCCTCGAAGAAAGCGAATCTCAAAATTCATCTTACATTGGGCTAGGTATTGAAAAAGAGAAGCCCTATCGACCGGGGGCAAGTATTTGGCAGCAAATGGCGCTGAGAGGCGGCGCATACTATAAATCAGATATGATTTATCAATCCGGCGGGTTAAAAGAGACCGGTATCAGTATTGGAGTAGGATTGCCTTTTATGCAAAATTTAAATCGAGTTGATTTAGCGGTTGTCGCTGCAATCCGGGACGGATTTCTAAATGAGACCTACGGCAAAGAGAAAGTGCTGTCCTTTTATCTCAGCGTTACTACAGGAGATCTGTGGTTTAGAAAGTTTAAACGGTTTTAAAAAAACCAGGAGGGGTGTTATATGAAAAACAAGCGCTTAATACATCTGATAGTTTTCTTCATAATCCTTGCGGCTTTAGTGTTTTTAACGAGTTGTGTCCCACCGGCGGACAGTACCGAAGATGCACAAGTATCGGGCACGGCAATCGAGCCTGAAATTGACCGGGATAAATGTGATCTTTATCTAAATTTCGCTTATAGTTACTTTCAAAACCAGAACTGGCAAGGCACAATCAATAATTACAAGAAAATGATGGAATTTGGTTGTCAGAAAGAATATGCTCAGGATATATACTCCTATTACGGGCGAGCTTACCAGCAATTAGCAAAAAATGACCCGGTTTACTACGATAGTGCGCTTTATGTCTATCTTGAAGGTCAAAAGTATCTTCCCGATGATATTTATATTCATAAAAACATCGCCTATATCTATCGTGTTCAGAATAAAACTGATTTGGAAATCCTGGAATATGAGAAAATGCTGGAGATCGCGCCTGAGGATATTGAGCTCTATCGAAGTTATATAAAATTGTGTTTTGCCCAGGAACGTTATGAAGATATGCTTTGGGGAATTGAGAAATTGCTGGAGATCAAACCGAATGATGAACAGGCAATTAATGACCGCCTGATCGCTTATGAGAAATTAGGTAAAGATATTACGGCTGTTCGCAGAGAACAGTGGGAGCGAAATCCGGACAACGTTCGTTATGGAATGGAATACGCCACAGCGCTAACAGAACAGCTTGAATATGATAAAGCAATTGAAGTATACAAGAAAGTTACGATGCTGGATTTGCGTAATGAGCAGGCCTGGTCAAAATTGGCAGATTTATACAAGGCATTAGCACGCTACGATGAAGCATGTTCGGTCTATGAGCATATCAACAAAAATATTGATCCCCTGGATCTTGAAGTAATCGACAATATTACAAAAATGCGGCAAAATCTGGGTGATTATTCGGGCGCATACAATTGGGCAAAAAAAGCGATTTCTATCGGGAATTCCAGCCTGGCCTATAAGATACGCGGAGATCTTTTTTATGCCGCCGCTGAATATTATAGCAGCTCACGGCAGCTGAATTTTGAAGATAAATTAGTGTATAAGTTGGCCTATGATGACTATCTGGAAGCTTATAAATTAGGCGATTATAGCGTCAAATCACGAATTGATTTTCTCAAGGAATATATGATTCCCAAACGTGAAGACTGGTTCATGAATAAAATTGATGCAAGTGGAAAAGAAAGAACAGTTTATCATCCGCGCTTAGAGTGTTACAGCTGGATTGATATTAATGTAAAAAATAATTAATGATAATCGCTTTTGGTTCCGATCATGGCGGCGTTCAATTAAAAGCCGCCCTCATTGAGTTTGCCCGGCAAGAGGGACATATTGCGATAGACTGTGGCACCAATTCCTCTCAGTCAATTGACTATCCTGATTATGCTAAAATTGTCGCCGGGAAAATTATTGCCAGGGAAGCCGACCGAGGCGTGCTCATTTGTAAAACCGGTATCGGCATGAGTATCGCGGCTAACAAAGTGCGCGGAATACGTGCGGCGCTTGCCTACAATGAAGAGATTGCACGGCTTAGCAAACGTCATAATGATGCGAACGTTCTTTGTTTTGGCGCCGGTTACACTAAAGCGGATCTGGCGGAGAGAATATTAACCGCCTGGCTGGAATCTGAATTTGAAGGTGGACGTCATCAACGCCGTGTAAATAAATTGCAAGAACTTGAGGAGATGGGCTGTGAATTTTGATTATTTAAGACGAGAAGATCCTGATATTATGTCTGCAATCACGGCAGAATTTGAACGCGAACGCTGGACTCTCGAACTAATTGCATCTGAAAATTTTGTCAGTCCGGCAGTGCTCGAAGCTGCGGGCTCGACGATGACTAATAAATATGCCGAAGGATATCCCGGAAAACGGTATTACGGTGGTTGTTCGGCTGTGGATACGGCTGAAAACCTCGCCCGGGACAGAGTGAAGGATCTGTTTAACGCTGAATATGCCAATGTACAGCCCCATTCCGGCTCTCAGGCTAATATGGCGATTTATTTTTCTTTCTTACAGACCGGAGATACCGTTATGGGTATGGACCTTGCTCATGGCGGACATTTAACTCATGGCAGCCCGGTTAATTTTTCCGGCAAATTGTTCAATATTGTCTCTTACGGAGTTAAAAAGGAAACCGGTCGTATCGATTATGATCGGATGGCTGAGATTGCCAAAGAGGCGAAACCTAAAATGATTATTGCCGGTGGCAGCGCTTATCCCCGTTTTATTGATTTTGCAAGATTCCGGGAGATAGCCGATAGCGTTGGCGCTTTTTTGATGGCAGATATCGCCCATCCCGCCGGTCTGGTTGCAACCGGATTACATCCGAGTCCCTTACCCTATTGTCATGCCGTCACGTCAACGACGCATAAAACTTTGCGTGGTCCCAGGGGCGGGTTAATTCTTCTCGGGAAAGATTATGAAAACCCTTTTGGGATTGTTGCTCCTAAAAGCGGTCGGACTAAAATGATGTCGGAAATTATTGATTCAAATGTGATGCCCGGTATCCAGGGCGGACCATTAATGCACATCATTGCCGCAAAAGCCGTAGCTTTTGGTGAGGCTTTAAAACCGTCGTTCAAGCAATATGCCCAACAGATCATCCGGAACGCCAAAGTATTGGCTGAAGAACTTATGAAATTGGACTACCAGCTAATATCCGGCGGAACTGACAATCACTTGATGCTGATTGATCTGACCAATAAAGACATCACCGGGAAATTAGCCGAGAATACACTCGAAGAATCCGGAATTACGACCAATAAGAATATGGTTCCTTTCGATACAAAAAGTCCTTTTGTTACGAGTGGGATACGTATTGGAACTGCGGCAATGACAACCCGCGGGATGCAGGAAAATGAAATGAAAACAATTGCCCGGTTAATAGATAAATCTCTTAGCCATCATGAAGATGATCGGGTAAAAGCATCTGTCCGTGAAGAGGTGAAAGAACTGTGTAGCCGATTTCCTTTATATCGGGAAATAAACGCATAAGGTTTTATTATGAAATGCCCATTTTGCAATTCCAATGAAACTAAAGTGGTTGATTCAAGAGCCGCACAGAAAAACAATGCCATTCGCCGGCGTCGGGAATGTCTGGATTGCGGACACCGCTTTACGACATATGAATATGTTGTCGAATATCCGTTGACAATTATAAAAAACGATGGACGACGTGAGGAATATGACCGCCAAAAACTCCTGCACAGTCTGAAGATTGCCTGTAATAAAAGACCTATCCCTGCCGATAAACTGGAATCTATTGTTATTGATATTGAAAAGGAGATTGAAGAACTATCCGGTGGGGAAGTGTCATCCAATTATATTGGTGAGCTGGTGATAAAATATCTGAAGGAATTGGATGAGATTGCTTATATCCGCTTTGCTTCAGTATACAAAAAGTTTAAAGATCTGGATGAATTTAGGAATCAGATCGATAAACTCGCGCTTAAAAATCCCGAGGTATAATTGCCTTTTCTGAATTCAATGTGTGTGACAGATTTTTGTTCGGTAAACAATGGAACAAATATTGTGGCTAATTAGTTGCAATTGTTACATGTGTCAGCGGATTATTTGAAGATTTGAGGTTAAAATGATTTCTGATGAATTACTTGAAATATTAGTGTGTCCAAAATGTAAGGGTGAGATTGAGTACGACCGTGAAAATGCGAAACTCATCTGTCAGTCCTGTCGCCTGATATATGACATCAAAGATGATATACCGATAATGTTGATTGAGGAGGCTGAATCCTTTTGATAAAATTTAAACTTGATTTGTTCTTGATTCTTGACCGAATTACCAGTAATTTTCTTGCCGAAATCGGAGTGTCTATCGAATAGTTGGTATAAACGGGCAAAAGAAACAGAAAATTATTTTCTCCAGACAATTTTTAATTAAGGTTTTGGCGAGCCGAATTGCGGAACATATTCGGTTTTTTGTTACTGGGAGGTATAGATGAAAAAAATTCTCGTTGTATTTTTTATAGTGATAATTAGCGTTTACTCTCTAAGCGCTCAGAGTGAAGCGGGAGCAATCTGGCTTCTGATTAACCCCGGCGCTCGCCCGGCAGGCATGGGCGAAGCAGGTGCAGCTATTGCCGATGACGCCTATGCCAGTTACTGGAATCCGGCCGGACTTGGTTTTTTACGGGGAAGAGAAGTGGCGTTAACTCATACGAACTGGTTACCGAATCTGGCAAGTGATATATATTATGAGTTCGTTGGTTATCGGCATTTTGTTAAAAATGTAGGTACTTTAGGTGGTAATCTTGTTTTAATGAATCTCGGTGAGCAGGACCGGACCGATGAATACGGAAATTTCCTTGGCACTTTTTCATCCTATATGATGGCGATAACCGGTTCCTACGGAACGGCTCTATCCCGTACATCTGCGATTGGTATTAATATAAAAATGATCTATCAGCATTTGACCGATCAGGGCGCCGGGGCGGAACTGGGGAAGGGAACATCCACTAACTTTGCCTTTGATGTGGCTTACATGAAAAAGCAATTTTTAACTAAAAACCTGACTTTTGGCGCTACCATAGCGAATATCGGACCAAAAATTGCCTTTATTGATGTTAATCAGGCTGATCCAATGCCCACGAATCTGAAAATGGGTTTTAATTACACTTTCGGTGGCGAATTTAATAGAGTAACTATTGCCTACGATGTCAATAAACTGCTGGTTGCTTCATATCCCAACAGGGATATTGACGGTGATGAACGTGTTGGATATTATAATGAAAATGGTCATTATGTCGGCGCTGCCGGGCAATATAATAAAAACGGTCAATTGGAAGCGGCTCATACCGATGACTGGTACTTCGGGATGTTCTCATCCTGGATTGATGATTGGTTATTGCTGTATGATTCTGAGGCTGACGGTATTGGTAAAGATGTTGGTGACGGAAAAAATCAATATGGAAAAAAAGCCGACGAAGATGGAGATACCAATGACGGATCTCTGATGAGGGAAATCGAGAAATTAAATCACAACCTCGGCGTCGAATACTGGTATTCGGATCTTTTTGCGATTCGTATCGGATGTATATATGATAAAACCGGTAAAATCCTCATGAATGGAAAATGGCCGGTCCCAACTTTTGGCGCCGGTTTACGGTATGCCGGACTGGGACTTGACTTTGGTTATACTGCCGGTGAAGCCGGTCACCCGCGGGCGAACACGATGATTTTTTCACTGAATATGAAATTTTAGGAGATTTGTCAGGAACAGCGATAAATCAGGATATTTATCACCTTGCCCTGCCGGTTATATCATGAAAAAACGATTTTTACTTT
>DPVY01000143.1 GCA_003527965.1 Fidelibacterota bacterium | reverse complement strand
GCTATTTAAATGCTTTAACCCACTTTTAACAACTTAACAGAATGAAAAACCCATTCGCAGGGAGCGAAGCGAGCCAAATTGGTTTTTGGCATCAATTCCGTCTCAACGCGGGAGCGTTGAGACGAGTAGTAAAACAATCACTCCTGTCGAAGATGTCTTTGACGATTGTTGATTCCTGTTGGAAAGATTAAACCTTCTGAAGGTTGGGTTATCCTCATTCCAGTGTTGCCTGTCGGACTGCTTATCAGAAGAAGGGGGGATCTTTATGCAGAAAACTTCTTTATTTCACCTTTTACAAAGGTCATCAATACATTAAAGTCATTATCAAACACGACAACATCGGCGTCTTTCCCGGGGATTAACGATCCGGTTTCAACCTGACGGCTGATAACTGTAGCAGGATTTGAACTGGCTACCCTTAATGCATCTTTCAGCGGAATTCCCATATCAAAAAGATTTTTAACACCTTTAATCATAGTTAATGCTGAGCCGGCTGTTGCTCCGTCGGATTTACGTTTAAACAACCCGTCTTCACAAAAAACTTCCTCTTTGTTGGCGATTAAAATGCCCGACTTAAGACCGGTTGGTCTGAGTGCGTCTGTCACCAGAACAACCTTATGAATCGGTTTGACGCGTAACAGTAGGTCAATTATGGCTTTGTGAACATGATATCCGTCAGCGATTACTTCACAGGAGACACTGGGGTGGATCATAATGGCGCCGACAACACCCGGATCGCGGTGGTGTAAACGTCTCATGGCATTGAAAAAATGGGTCGAATGCAAAATACCGGCTTGCATACCTTCCAGCATATTTTCGTAAGTCGCGTTAGAGTGACCGGCAGATACCACAATGCCGTTCTTTCCGGCTAATATTGCCAGATCATGCATGTTTTTTAATTCGGGAGCTACTGTCATTATAGCAATGTGTCCCTGGGCTGCCTCGATATATTGTTGCATCAAATGAAGATCAACGGGCTTCATATATTTTTTTTCCAGGACACCGGGTTTTTCCGGTGAAACAAACGGACCTTCGAGATGCATTCCCAGTATTTTGGCGCCAGGCTCCTTGCCAATTGCGCCGGCTACAGATTTGATTGATTGCAGGAAATTCTCATCGGGTTGCGGATATATGGTCGGGCAGAAGCCGGTTACTCCATATTCCACCAAAGCCCGGGACATTTCCAGAATAGATTCTTCGGTGCCATCGGAAGTATCATAGCCATGTAAGCCGTGAATATGAGTATCGATAAAACCGGCAGAAATATTTGCACCGTTTAGATAATATATTACGGCATCAGCAGGTAATTTCCGTTTTTTAAAGCGCTCGTTGGTGATTACATCTTCGATTTTTCCATCGTTTATGATTACAGTGCTTTTTGGCAGCACCGTTATTCCCGTATAAACCGTTGCATTATGAAGACATATCAAATTCAAAACTTCCTCCTAATTTCAAACTATAATTTGAGAAAAATAAATAATAATAAAAAGACGCAACTAAGATAAAATAAACGCAACAATAAATTGCTATTATTTACGCATATTATACTTTATATTGAGGTGTAAACAGTTAAAAAGGAGAGTAAGATAAAACGAATTATTACGGCTTTAACTTAATATTGTAACCATTGATAAAACAATGAAAATATTCATAAATTAGAGTTGCTTCCGGCTGATTTTCGGAAAGTTCATTTCATTAGTAAGAAAAAACATAACCACCGAAAGGAAATTTTCAAATGTATAAGAGATATATTGGCGCAATACTTGTTCTAAGTTCTGCTTTTCTTATTCAATGCAGCCCGGTTCATTATCAGAAAAATGTCGATGCAAATGTTTGGGGCACATCTCCAAAGCATACCCACTTCAAATCTATTAAAGGATTCCGTTCTCAAGTAAATAAAATTATAGATTCCCCGCAATTGCAGCCAGCCGTTATAGGTATTTATATCGAGGAATACAAAACCCGTCAGATAATTTATTCTCTGAATGAAAATACCTTACTGATGCCAGCAAGTAACATGAAGTTATTTACAACATCCTCGGCTCTGGCGCTTCTTGGCCCCGATTATCAATACAAAACTTCACTTTATATTGATGGTTCTATCGAAAATGGAATCTTAGTGGGAAATCTCTATGTTAAAGGCTCCGGTGATCCAAGTATTTCAGGTCGTCATAATAATGGCAATCAATTAGAAGTGTTTCAAAAATGGGCCGATATTTTACGAGCCAAAGGAATTACCCGAATCGCCGGTTCAATTATCGGCGATGATAATATTTTTGATGAATCGGGTTTGGGCTATAGCTGGGCATGGGATGATCTGTCATATTATTACGCCGCAAAAACGAGCGGACTCGCTTTTAACGATAATTGTATAGACCTCTTTATTTTACCCAATGATTCAATCGGTGGGATGGCAAAAATATTCACAAATCCTCCAATGGAATATATGACATTTACCAACGAGATCATTACCGTATCGGAGGATTCCTCAAATTATATAGATTTCTATCGGCAGCCCGGTGAGGAATCAACGACAATATTTGGCACAATTAAAGCAAATTCCGACACTTTAAAAGAATGGGTGACAGTTGAAAATCCCACTCTCTATACTTTGGCAGCATTTAAATACACACTGGAGAATAATGGCATAACTGTCCGTAATATCAGCGACATAGACGATTTACCAATAGATAATCCCGAGTATGAAAACCTGGAACTTATTGATATTCATAAATCCATTCCACTATCGGAAATCATTAAAACCATAAATAAAGTAAGTCAAAACTTTTACGCCGAACAACTCCAGAAAACTCTTGGCGTTGAGTTAAAAGGCGAGGGAGTTAGCCAAAAAGGTATCGAAGCGGAAAAAGAATGGTTCAGCCGGATCGGTATCAGCCCGGATGATATTTTTATCGTTGACGGCTCGGGTCTGTCGCGCCATAATCTGGTGACGCCATTTCAAATTGTCACAATATTGCGGGCTATTCGAAATCATCCCAATTATGCAGTATTCTTCAATTCATTACCTGTTTGCGGAGTTGAGGGAACCGTTAAAAATAGATTAAAGGGCTCAAATGCCGCTGGACACGTTTTTGCTAAAACCGGGTATGTCGGGCGCGTCAGAGCGCTATCCGGCTTTGTACACGGCGCTAACGGCCGTGAATACATATTTTCAATCCTGGTTAATCACTATCCTGTTCCTACCGGTAGAATAAATGATCTGCAGGACCATATAGTGACTCTGTTATATAATTTAGATTACTGAGAAATCGATGACCCGTTATCCTGAATCACTTATTGAAAAAATCAAACATGCCCCGGTTGATCCGGGCTGTTATCTCTATAAAAATAAGCAGGGTAAAATTATCTATGTGGGGAAAGCTAAAAATCTGGCTAATCGGGTTAAATCATATTTTGTTAATCCTCATTCAAAAGATCCCAAAACACAAAGCCTCGTAAAGCGTATTGCCGATGTTGAATTCATCGTAACGCTTTCTGAAATAGAAGCGTTGATACTTGAAAATACATTAATTAAACAGCACCGACCGCGATATAATGTTTTTTTACGGGATGATAAAACCTTTCCTTATATCCGTATTACCAATGAACCCTATCCCCGGGCATTTATAACACGACGCTTAATAAATGACGGATCAAAATATTACGGACCTTATACCGATGCCCGCGCAATCCGGGATACTTTACGAATAATCAAAAAAGCATTCACTGTCAGAACATGCAAGTTTCGTCTGGACAATGAAACAGTGCAGGCAAAAAAAGTAAAATTGTGTCTTCAGTATCATATTCATAATTGTGAAGGACCTTGCCAGAAATTGATATCCAAAGAGGAATATGATACAATGATTTCCAAGCTAGAGGCGTTTTTAAAAGGTGATTTATCGGAAGTTGTCAATTATCTTCAACGTAAAATGGAATCTGCGTCGGAAAAATTACTGTTTGAATTAGCGGCAAGATACCGTGATAATATCAATTTGCTACAGCACTATGCCAAACGACAATCGGTGGAATTTATGGATTTTAAAGATCGGGATTTCATAAATATTTTTTTAGAAGGTGATACATGTGTTGGAGTTGTCATAAGAGTGCGTCATGGGAAAATGCTTGGTAAAGATACAATTTTTCTTGAAGGTATTTCAGATGTTGAACAAACTGAAATTATGCGCAATTTTATTCAACAATATTACAATCAATCTCAATTAGTTCCCGAAGAGATAAATGTTAATATTTATCCTTCGGAACAGGATATTCTGCAAAAATGGCTCGCTAATAACCGCCACGGTTCGGTTAAAATTACACGCCCCGCTCGTGAAGAGAAATTACGCTTAATGCGTTTAGCGGAGAAAAATGCCAGGATTCATCTGCAGGAATATTTAATAAAAAAGAGTCAAGCAGAGAACTACATTCCCAAAACCCTGCAGCAACTTCAGACAGATCTCTCACTAACACAATTACCCAAAAGAATTGAAGCCTTTGATATTTCTAACATTCAGGGAAAATATGCCGTGGCTTCATTAGTCACATTTTATAATGCCCGCCCTCAAAAAAGCGAATATCGCCGGTTCAAAATTAAAACCGTTAAGGGGATTGATGATTTTGCCATGATGGCGGAAGTCGTCCGACGCAGATATTCACGCCAGATTAAAGAACAGAAAGAATTACCCGATCTTATCTTAATTGACGGCGGCAAAGGGCAATTATCCGCAGTAAGGGAAATCTTAAAATCGCTAAATCTCGATAAAATTGCTTTAGCCGGTCTTGCAAAAAAACTTGATGAAATATTTTTACCGGATCAAAATATTCCACTGTCGCTATCCAGGGATAGTATAGCCTTATTATTATTACAACGAATTCGGGATGAAGCTCATCGATTTGCGATAACATATCATCGCAATCTGAGAGGACATGGTGAAATAGATTCCATTTTAAATCACATACCCGGTTTAGGGTCTAAGAAACGACAGGTGTTATGGAGTTCTTTCGGGACGATTTCAAAAATGCGTTCGGCTTCAATTGAAGATTTAAGCAGAATCAATGGAATCGGTCCTAAATTAGCGGATATTATCTGGAATTATCTTCATCACAGTTAATTCACTTTGACGAATTTACTACTGTATTTATCTAAAAATATTCTGAAATTAGGCATCGTTTTATAAACTTATTTGATTACATCAATAACTGGAGAACCAATGAAAAATAATAAAAAGCCGGAAGTAAATCTCGAACTGGCGATTCAACACGGCCTTAATGAAGAAGAGTGGCAAAAAATTCTCGATATTCTCGGTCGAAAACCCAATTATACGGAATTAGGCGTATTTTCGGTGATGTGGAGTGAACACTGCAGCTACAAAAATTCCATTGCAATGATAAAAACATTACCCCGTTCGGGGAGCCGCTTATTGGTTGGAGCCGGTGAAGAAAATGCCGGATTAGTCGATATTGGCGATGGTCTGGCGATTGCCTTTAAAATTGAAAGCCATAATCATCCATCTGCGCTTGAACCATTTCAGGGCGCTGCTACCGGAGTGGGCGGGATTCTGAGAGATGTTTTTACAATGGGCGCCAGACCAATTGCATCATTGAATTCATTGCGATTCGGACCGTTATCCGTTCCACGTAACCGTTATCTTTTTGATGAAGTTGTTAAAGGTATTGCTCATTACGGAAATTGTATGGGAGTGCCAACCGTTGGCGGTGAAGTCTATTTTGATGAATGTTATACCGGGAATCCGCTGGTAAATGCCATGACAATTGGTCTTGTAAAACACGATCGTGTTGCCAGTGCCATTTCAAAAGGAGCAGGCAATACCGTCATGATTGTCGGTTCCTCAACAGGACGCGATGGAATCCATGGGGCAACTTTTGCTTCCGTTGAATTGAGCGAAGAATCTGAGGAAAAACGGTCATCTGTCCAGGTGGGCGATCCATTCACAGAAAAGTTATTACTTGAAGCAACACTTGAACTGGCTCGCAAAGACTACTTAGTCGGAATACAGGATATGGGCGCGGCTGGAATCGCCTGCTCCTCATCGGAAATGTCGGCAAAAGGGGAGAGCGGCATGATTTTGAATCTAAACAAAGTGCCCATGAGAGAACCGGATATGACCCCTTATGAAATAATGCTTTCAGAGTCCCAGGAACGGATGTTAGTTGTTATACGTCGTGGATTTGAACAGGAAGTGAAAAATATATTTGAAAAATGGGATTTGAATTGCGTTGAAATTGGCGAAGTTACAAGTTCAGCGTCTCTGGAATTATTCATGAACGGCAAAAAAGTGGGGTCGCTACCGGCATGGCACCTGGTCCTTGGCGGCGGAGCGCCGGTTTACCAAAGAGAAACTAAAAAACCGGACTATATTAAAACAGTCAGAAGCAAAAATTTAAAGAATATTTCAGAACCGAATGACTATAACGCAGCATTGCTTAAATTAATATCTTCACCCTCAATCGCCGACAAATCCTGGGTATATCATCAATACGATCATTCCGTCAGGACAAATACTGCCATTCCACCCGGTGGTTCAGCGGCGGTAATTCGAATTAAAGGGACGAAAAAAGCAATTGCTTCTGCTACAGATGGGAATGGGCGATATACCTATTTAAATCCCCGCCGGGGTGGCGCTATTGCTGTAGCGGAATCCGCCAGAAATGTTGTATGTACCGGTGCAAAACCCATTGCGATTACAAATTGTTTAAACTTTGGCAATCCCTATGATCCCGAAATTTATTACCAATTTAAAGAGGCCGTACTTGGTATGGGAGAAGCGTGCCGGGCTTTTAATACCCCTGTAACCGGCGGAAATGTCAGCTTTTATAATGAATCTCCAAAAGGAGCGATCTATCCGACTCCTGTTGTCGGTATGGTGGGCTTAATTGAGGATGTCAATCACATTACAACATCGTATTTTAAAAATGACGGTGATTTTATTGTAATGTTAGGAACGCTAAAGGGCGAATTAGGGGGCAGTGAATATCTGAAAGTGATCCATAATCTTGTTGTCGGTGATGCGCCAACTATCGACCTGTCCTTTGAAAAACGGGTTCATAATGCCTGCCTGGAATCTATTCGTAAAGGGATCGTCAATTCGGCTATTGATATTTCAGATGGGGGACTGGCTGTCGCTTTAGCCGAAGCATGTATCGGCAATCCGGAAAAACCGTTGGGCGCTTCTGTCTATATTTCCAGAAAATTGCGGGATGATGAAATCTTCTTCGGTGAAAGCCAGTCGGTTATTATTCTTTCAATATCCGAACATAGTCTTCTTAAAATGGAACAGATCGCCGCGAAAAATATCGTGCCCTGTTTTACGATTGGAAGGGTCAAAGATAATGGACGGCTTAAGTTAAATGAATCCGTCGATTTGTCTTTAGAGAATATAAAATCAGCCTACGAAAACACCATTCCTGAAATCATGAAACTTGCCTTATAATAATTATGTCAAAAATACCGGTATCATTAATTAAAGAAATTAAATCTATCAGGAGATGGCTCCATGAACATCCCGAGCTATCCTATAAAGAGTTCGAAACTACTAAATTTGTGAAAAATACACTTGATCGGTGGAAAATTCAATTTCACCCTTTCAAAAATCTGGAAACCGGCGGGTATGCCGATATTGGAAATAGTCAGGATAAGATGGTTGGGTTTAGATCGGATATTGACGCTTTGCCGATTACCGAAAATCCCGCGCATGAAATATGTTCACAAAACCAGGGAGTAATGCATGCCTGCGGACACGATTTTCATACGGCAATTGGCCTTGGTCTGTTAAAGTACTTCAAGGATAATCAACAGGATTTCGAAGGACGAATGCGCGTTATTTTTCAACCTGCCGAAGAAGCAACGCCCGACGGGGCTGGTTTTGTTTCAAAAGAGCCATTATTTGACAATATGCGTGGATTAATTGGAGTTCACGTCGATAGTCAGCTGGAAGTCGGGCAATTTTCAATCATTAAAGGCGCTGCCTGTGCATCTTCAGCGCGCCTGGAAATCACATTTATAGGAAAAGGCGGACACACCTCAAGACCTCACAATACTGTTGATCTCATCCGTGTAACCAGCCAATATATAGTACAGTTACCGGAGTATCTTAAAGCCTGTTTTGATTCGAGAGACAATTTTGTTTTAGTATTTGGTAAAATTGAAGGGGGGCATAGTCATAATATTATTCCTTCGGAAATTAAACTTACCGGCACTCTTAGAAATTTCAATAATCACATATTAGATCAATTATTAAAACGAATAACTATATTTAGTGATAATTTTGCAAAACTATACGGCTTAGATATTGTTGCTTCATTTCCGAATATTACTCCAGCCGTAATTAATGATGATCGGCTTTATAATCATTTTATTGATTTATCGAATAGGACGCAATCTTACAAAAATATTCAAATTTTGAAAAAACCTTCTATGGGTGCCGATGATTTTTCGCTTTATCTGGATCAAGTGCCCGGTCTCTATTTTCAAATAGGAGCAGGAGGGACCGGTTCATCTCACAGCAGCAATTTTTTACTTGACGACAGCTTAATCGAACCGACGCTTTCTCTTCTGGTCGATTATATTCAATATTTAAACCAATTAACATAGCTGACTTTTAACAAATGGTCATTGCAATTACAGATTCCGGATTTGGCGGACTGAGTATTGCCGCTGAAGTATATGAGTGGTTAAAAGATCAATCCTTTTCGACAACAATTGAATTTAAATATGTCAATGCCTTACCCGATACCGGCAAAGGTTATAATACTATACCGGACAATCTCACTAAGATACATATATTCAATAGGTTACTTGATAATATCGAGACGCTGTTTCAACCGGATATTATTGTAATCGCATGTAACACCCTGAGTGTTTTAATATCCCAAACCGCCTATTTTTTAAGAAATAATCAAAAGATTTTAGATATTCTTGATTCAGGCACAACAAATATTCTCAACCTTTTTGAGCAAACCAACAATAATTCTGTTATTATATTCGGTACGGAAACGACAATCGATTCAGATTTCCACAGGAATTATTTTCTGAAAAATAAGAGTTGCATATCCCGGGCTGTAGCACAGTCGTGTCCTGGTTTAGCCGCGGAAATTGAAAATAATCCGAATAGTGCGGCAACATTAGATATTATCCGCCAATCGGTACAAAACGCGCTTCAAAAGCTTTTACCTACGAAAAATACAAATATCTATGCAATTTTGGCTTGTACCCATTATTCATATGTTGCCGATCATTTTAAAAATGTATTTTTGAGCAACCAAATTGAGAATATCCAAATAATAGATCCTAATATAAATCTCACAAAAAACATTAAATCACATCTAATCAAATATTTTAAGCATGACGACTCAACCAAAAGAGAGCTAAAGTTAGAAGTAATAAGCAAAGTAAGGATACCGGATCAGGAGATAGGTTCTATAACTGATTTGCTAAAATTTAAATCCACTGATACGGTTAAGGCATTTTGCAATTATCAAAATATACCAGACCTCTTTTGAAGTGACGCCGTCGTATTTAAAGTATAAAAGCGCCATTCAAATTCCAAAATCATACAATTAACCACGTAAACACAGCATAATAAACCGAGCACAATATTACACATAAGATATATTATGTAAACCTGAAGAAGTATTTAAACCAATTTGTATCTAAGAGCCTCTGCCCTATTGCTTTTAATTGATAACGGGACTTAAAGTGAATTATTGCATGATATTCAGTAATTTAATCAGCCGCAAAGATGCCAGGTTATTTTGCCATCTGCAGAATTTTTCATCATCTCAAATATTTTGAAATAGAATCTGATTATTTTATTTTGCGGTAAAGCTGCTGAGCCATGGGAAACGCTGATAATGCTCGCTCAAATATTCCCAGCGAGTAAGCTATCGTCATTCCGTAATTAGTTATCGGAACACCGGCTTTCCGGGCGTACATGATTCTGGATAGTACCTCCCTCCTGTTGAACATGCAGGAACCGCAATGAATAATCAATTTATAGTCCGGCAGATTTTCCGGAAAATCATGTCCCCGACAATGATCAAAATGAATTCCCCCGCCCACATATTGATTCAGCCAGCGCGGAATTTTTACGGTGCCAATATCATCAGTGATTGGATGATGGGAACAGGCTTCCGCTATTAAAACCTTATCGCCGGGTTTTAAAGCATCGATAGCCACTGCTCCCCGGACAAACTCCGTCAGATTACCTTTATAACGGGCAAACAGGATTGAAAAAGAGGTCATCAGAATATCTTCAGGTGTATCAGCCGCAACTTTTAGAAAAGCCTGCGAATCTGTAATAACAAGCGCCGGCTTGGATTTCAAACCATCGAGAGCGTCACGTAAATCCTGCTCCTTAACAACAATTGAATAGGCATCGTTGTCAAGAATATCGCGAATAGTTTGAACCTGCGGCAATATCAATCGTCCTTTCGGCGCTTCTTTATCAATCGGAACAACAAGAACAACTAAATCGCCGGGACGGATTAAATCACCGATAATTGTCGCCGGATTTATGATTTCCGGGGGTGTTTCTTTGATGATTGCTTCTCTGAGATCGTAAAGCCCCTCCCCATTTCTTGCGACAGTTGAAACAACCTGTAAACCCGCCCCTGTTAGATTTTCAACTAAAGCGGAGCCTGGTTTTTCCAGATCAATTTTGTTGAATACAACTATAACCGGAATATTACGGTTTTTAAATTCGGCAATTATTTCTTCTTCATACTCACTCCACTCCGATCCGACTGCGACCAAAATTGCCAAATCGGTTCGATCGAAGATTTTTCTGGTACCGGCTGTACGCATATCGCCAAGCGTGCCGGCATCGTCAACTCCGGCTGTATCAATGAACAATACCGGACCGACCGGCAGCAGTTCCATGGGCTTTTCGACGGCGTCGGTGGTCGTTCCGGCAACATCGGATACAATCGAGACCGCCTGACGGCACAGGGCATTCAGCAAGGATGATTTCCCGACATTGCGACGTCCGAATATTCCAATATGCAAACGTAGTCCTTTGGGCGTTTTCTGCATCTATTTCTCCAAAAATTATTTATGATAATTAATTGTTACTATAATCTGAATTTTTCTTGCCTACTGCTTAATATTGACGGTCTCAGTACTAATGAATTTACATATAAATTTGATCACAGATTCCCATTCGGGATCCGATATTGAAATTTTATCCGTAATAATTCCCCATTTTTCGTTGATTCGAGTATGATGGGGCGCCAGGATTGCTTCGTTACTTCCCGCATAGAAAGACCAGCGCCTGTTTTTTATCTCGCAAAAATAGACATTTATTTTGTAAATCGATTCGATTTCATGAGCAAGAGCGGCTAATTTGGATTTAAAGGAGAGTTCCGGATTGATAGCCTCAAGCCGATCAAAAAGTAATTGCAAAGCGGTTGAATTTACATTATTTCCAGTCATGGGTTTTAAATGTAAATATCCCGTTCACCGTCAGCAATTTTCCTATAGAATTCTTCGAAATTCATTAACAGTTCCCCTTTTTTAAAGAACGGTATGTCTTTAATCTCTTCCATCTCTTTTCGAATCAGTCTTTCACCCACGGCTTTGGTTTCCGGAGAAGCATAATCGTCAAGATACTCCCGAAATGTCAGCACGGCGTTCAATTTACAGAATTTACCTTCCGTACAACTTTTTAACAGCCCCATGATTTTATCACCGGTACGCCCGCACCGGTAGCCGGCTGTGCAAAACGATGTAATCATGCCCATTTCAGCCAATTCCCGAATAACTTCATCCAAACTGCGGGTATCACCCAATTTGAATTGCTGTTTATTCTCATCCTGATCAGCCTGTTTAAAACCATTTAATGCTTTTAAAGCCTCGGTATAGCCACCAATTCCGATCTTGGTAGAGGCGTCGGTTTGGGTGCAGCCCACCTGAATAATCTCTTTACGCAATTCGGCTTTTTCTCTGGCAGTGATGATTAATCCTGAATATGGTACAGCCAGACGCAGTACGGTCACCAGTTTCTTAAAATCGGCATCATTGACCAGATATTTTGAATTGGTGCTCAGTTCGGAGCCGGAAGCAGGCGTCATGCGTGGAAAGGAAATAGTATGCGGTCCTATCCCGAATTGTCGTTCCAGGTCAATGGTATGGTAAAGCAAGCCCATCACTTCAAAGCGCCAATCATATAATCCGAATAAAACGCCAATGGCAACATCATCAATCCCGGCGTCCATTGCCCGGTGTAAAGCATAAAGACGCCAGCGATAATTCCCTTTTAGTGTATTTGCCGGATGAACTTTTGCATAAGTCTTTTTATGATAGGTTTCCTGAAAAACCTGATAAGTGCCGATGCCGACATCCCAGAGTTTCTTTAAGTCTGCAATTGACATTGGAGCAGCATTTATGTTTACTCTGCGGATCGCGCCCTCACCCTGCCGGGCTTTTTTCTTTACAGAATAAATGGCTTTGATTGTTTCAGCCATATAATCGGCATTGGAAGAAGCGTGTTCGCCATAAACCGCAATCATTCTCTTATGACCTTCGGAAATTACCGCCTCGGTCTCCTGCCGGACTTCATCGATGTTCAGGATACGGCGTTTTTCGTTTTTATTTTCACTTCGGAAACCGCAGTAGGCACAGTTGTTCACACAGAGATTACTACAGTATAACGGCGCAAAGAACACGATCCGATTATCGTAGACCTTCTTCTTTACCTCAAGCCCGGTGGCATACATCTCTTCCCAGAGATCCGGATCTGTGACTTGCAAAAGCGTTGCCGTCTCTTCGGGACTTAACCGCTCAATGCGTAAAGATTTCTGCAAAATATCACGCACCTGCTGTTTATCGGGACGAGAATTATCGTTTAACGTTCCAACAATACTATCTTCATCGATGAAATCTTTACCTTCGACCAGATATTTATCAATTTCGTCCTGCTTAATAACCTGTTTGACCCAATCTTTAACTGCTAATTCTGACATTATATCCTCTTAATATTTAACATGTTAATAACAATTCACCGCTTGCATATGAAATGATTTAAGCCGGCTTTTTTGTTGTATTTATTTCACTAATTATCATCTATACTTTCAGAGAAGTGGATTTGACTTTAACAGTCTGAATCTGTCCTAATTTCCCCGTAAGAGCGCCGAGTTCATCAGTCGTCATATTCAGAATCAGAAAGATGATCGCCACATTCTGATCCGCCATTGGATAACCTACTCTAAGTAAAATACTGTTGGCATGTTGGTGAAGTAATTCACCCACCTGCTGATACGATGAATCGCGGTCATAAACCGTGATCGTCGTCGTGTGCACCATTTTTCCCATAAAAAAACCCATCCGTTGTTTTGCAAGGGATGGGAATCTATTTTAGCAACTTCCGATTCTTTTCCACCCCTCGACGTTAGATTACTCCTTCATCTCAGGAAAGCGGGCGGAGTTTAAAGAAATTTCAGTGAATAACAAAGCGAAAATACTTACACTCCTGAGAGAAATTGCTATGTGTCGGGTATGTTTATTGTCTATTGGCAGGACTGATATAAAATTAATTTTAAACCTCTTTGGCTGCGCGAAAACAGGTTTCTCGGCAGCTACTTAGGGTTAAAAACACCGGAACTATTAAAGAGAAAATTCTATTGCATTTTGTGTTAATCTTATTTATTATCCTGTCGTGACTAAATTTAGACAAAATACCTGCAATATTTTATCGGGTACTTATACAAAAGCCGGGAAGAATGTGTAAGTAAAAAGCGGGAGTAAACCCAACATGACTTTGAGTTTTGACAATGGTGTCTTATGCGATACAAAAATCTGGAAAACCTACGTGTATAGACAAAATAAAAACAATTGTGTTTATACCGCCAAATCGGGCGGATATATACAGTTGTTTATACACAGACGTTGTTTCCCATTAAAAAAGTAGATGATTATGAGTATAAGAGCTAAATTTAAAAAAGAGATTGTATCCAAAAGTGACATACCAAATATTGATGGATATGTTAAATCCAATTCTGATAACTTAATCGAAGGAATAACGAGTGATTTATTTGAAAAGGATTTACAGCAAGGAAGTGGAAGTGAGCTAGAATCAAAGTTCAATGCACTTTATTCTTCATCTGCTCTTGTTGTTAATTCATTTGCCCTTATAAAAAAGATTCTAGCTGACTTCAGTTTTAAAGGTCTTTCCAATTTTACGGGAGCTCAGTTTGAAAGAAAGTTCCCAACCAATTTAGGTGGTACACCTCCGAATTTAGATTTTGCACTAGAAAACTCTAATTCACTAATTGCATTTGAGTCTAAATATTTGGAATTATTGGCTAAGAAGGAAGTAAAGTTCTCTGAATCCTATAAAAAGGCAAATCTCGCATACTTAAATGATTTCTGGTTTGACTTGATTGATTTTTACAAAGGCAGTAAAAACTATTTGGATGTAGCACAACTGATTAAACATTCTATTGGATTAATTAACTATAGAGCAAAAAGTAATAAAATACTTGTTTATATATATTGGCATCCTGATAACCATGTTGATTTTGAAGAATATACTATTCATGCTAAAGAAATAGAAGAATTTGCTGAAAGATTAAAGGAGCAGCAGGATATTGAATTTTGCAGTATAACATATTCCGAATTTTGGGATTATTGTAAGCAATATAATGATTTAAAAAACATGGTTGATAATATTGAAAAATAAGGGTTAAAGCATTTAAATAG
>DPVY01000129.1 GCA_003527965.1 Fidelibacterota bacterium | reverse complement strand
CATTGCTGATTTAAATAAAAAAGAGGCGGTGTGGAATTCGAGTCAGCAGAAATTTGAGGAACAGGAGCGGGTACTGGAGAAAAAAAATCGCGAATTAGCGGTAATTCATGATGAAATAAATAAATACCAAACAAAAGACTTACTCTTAAAGGAACAATTACGCAATATAAAACAGTCTATTGTCCGCTTACAGACTGACATCCAATCCTTTGAGCAGACTATCCGTGAAAATGAGAATAGAGAGACTCAGCTAAAACAGCAATATGCCGAAGTTCAAAAAACTCTTCAACAGAAGCGGGAAGCTTTTAAAGTTATTGAATCGGGAAACCAGGAAATTGAACAGAAATATAGCAAGTTAAATGCTGAAATCCAGACCATTCAGGAGGAGCGGTTTGATCTTCTAAAGCAACATGCCGAATATTCCGCCCGTTATGGAAGTTTACAAGACAATATTCAGCAACGGGAAAAGGAACTTACTGCTATCGAACTTCAATTGAATTCTCAGCAGGAGCAGGAACGGAAATTATCCGCTGCTCTGGATCAAATTCAGCAATCTGTTGAATCGATTAAAAATGATCTGGATAATCATCGGGAGAATCAGGAAGAAATTGATAAACGGTATGAAGATTTAATCGAAACTGAACGCAATCTGCAGCAAGATCAGCGGCAGATTGAATCAAAAATAGATCGATTGAACAATCAGATCCAGTTTTATAATAGTATTATCCAATCGAAAGAGGGATTTAGTCCGGGACTTCAATTTGTACTTGAGAACCTGAGCGAATTTGAAGGAGTCAAAGGGGCGTTATCCGATTTGTTATCGGTTGATTCAAAATACTATTTAGCCATCGAAGCGGTTATTAAAGATATTTCCCGGTTACTGATTGCGAACAATAAAAAAACCGCCCTGGAGACATTGGCGAAGCTTGCCCGAAATGGAAAAGGCCGGGTTTCAATAATTCCATTGGATGCTGAGTTTCAAGCGCCTCAGGGACAGTCGGGCCGTTTAAAAAATATGCGTCCGCTTTTGGAAATTGTTAAGTGTGATTCTTCGCTGAAACCCTTAAAAGAATTTCTTTTTCAAAATATTTACTGCTGTGAAGATAGCCAGTTTGACAGTTTGATCGAAGACCGTGAATTACAGCGGATTTCACTGGTATCTGATAAGGGGCGATTCCGGGATGCCAATGGATTCTTTACAGGTGGTTCGGAACTATCGGAATCCAATATATTAGTCGGACGCAGCGAAAGATTATACAGTCTTGAAAAGGAAGCTGATGCAGTTCAGAATGACCTGGATGGGGTGCAGGCTCAATTGGAAAGCGTTCGCAGCGACATTTCAAAAATGTTAAATGAGAAAAAGAAGATTAACCAGACCATCAGGGAAAAGGAACAGAAGCTCAGGGATTTCCAGGAACAGTTGCGAAGCAGCGAATCTAAATTAGTCGAGACGAAAAGTATCCGAAAAACATTAAATGAGAATCGCGTATCCTTAAGGGTCATGATTGAAAATTTTAGAGAACGAATGTCCCGGGAAGATCCGGGTAAAGTTAATCTGGATAACGAGATTCAGGCTCTTGAAACCAAAATAAATACTTATAAAGAATCTGCTGCTGTAGTGAAGGCCGAATTGGATCAGGTGAATATGGAGAGACAAAATCAGCGAATCGAGTTGATCAATCTTGAAAACAGATTCAGAAATCTTGCCGACAGCCGGGAAATAGCGCAGAAAACTATTCAGCGATCATTGCAGAATAAAGCAGCAGCTCAATTGGAAAAGGATAAATTAGAGCAGAACAGCGCTGAAATTCAGCAAAATATTAATTACAATGAAAAGCAGATGAACGATTTGCAGCAGCAGGTCACAACGGCTGAAAAGGTTATCAACGAATTTCGCAATTCCTTCCAGGAACTGCGTGCTTCTCTTCAGGAATTGAATGATCAAATGTATCGTTTGCGACGTGAAAAGGAAATTTTGACAGATACAATCGGTCGGCAGGAGCTGGAAAAATCCGGTTACCGGGCGTCTATTAACGAAATCCAATCCATTTTATTGGAAAAATATAATCAGAAAATTCCGGTCGAGTTTCCGGCTGATCTTCCGGAATTACTGGAAGCTCAACGGATAGTTGATCGTCATAAACGCAATCTTGAATTGATTGGTATGGTTAATATGACGGTGAAGGATGAGTTTGAGGAAGAGAACTCGCGTCTCCGCTTTTTAACAGAGCAAAGGGATGACCTGATAAAATCGGAAAAGGGGCTGAATGACGTCATCTATCAAATTGACAAAATAGCACGAGAACAGTTTTCGGAAATCTTTGAAAAGATCAGATATAATTTCAAATCAACATTTTCAATATTTTTTGACGGTGGTGAAGCCGACCTCAAGATGGTTGGGGACAGCGATCCCCTCGAAGCGCAAATCGAAATCTGGGCATGTCCCAGCGGCAAGAAAATGCGTTCTCTTAAAATGCTGTCCGCCGGTGAAAAAGCCCTGACCGCAATTGCCCTTTTGTTTGGAATCTATCAGGTCAAACCCAGTCCTTTTTGTATCTTAGATGAAGTAGATGCGCCGTTGGACGATAAAAACACCCGGCGTTTCACCGATGTAATAAAGACATTTTCTGAGAATATTCAGTTTATTGTTATAACTCATAATAAATCGACAATGAGCATTGCCGATTCACTTTATGGGGTTACGATGTCTGAAAGCGGAGTTTCTCAGATTGTGTCAGTAAAATTGGAGCAATTATGAAAACGTCACATTATTTAATCACTTTGGTCTTTATTGTCTTGCTGGCTGTGCCCGTATTTTCGGCCGATTTTGATATGGATTTTGTCGTTTTTCGAGATTCTGAAAATAATGATATTGCTGAAATATATTTAATGATTCCCCGAAATCTATTTGAGTTTACCGCCATTGAAAATGGTTATCAATCCAATGCTTTTATCCGGGTCGCATTTGTCCAGGGTGACACGGTTAGAGATATGCAAGAGTGGAGTCTCGTCGATCAAGTAAATGAACTGACGGAAATTAGCGATGCCCAAAGAATACCGGATATTGTGACATTTTCTGTTCCGATTGGGCAATATAAAATCATTGCCATCGTCATAGACCTGACGAGCAGAAAAACCTATCGAGTGGAAAAGGATGTCAACCTGAGAATATTTTCTGATTCTGAACTTCAATTAAGTGACATTCAATTGAGCGCCCAGGTTTCCAGAACAGATACTCAAAACAAATTCAGTAAATATTTCGGATATGACATCATTCCTAATGCCAGTAATGTTTATGGTGAACAGAATCCCATGATCTATGGATTTTGCGAAGCATATAATTTATCTTTCGATGATTCTAAAGACGGGAAATATAAAGTTAAATATACGATTACGGATCTGAACGATAACGAGATCAGCGCGCTGGATTGGATCTATAAGAAAAAACCGGGAACGTCGGCTGTTGAATTAAATAGTATAAACATCAGTGATATGAATTCCGGGCTATATAATTTTAAAATCACTGTGGTTGATGAAGAAACAGGTCAGCAAGCCAGTGCCCAGGAGCGTTTCTATATTTTGAAAAATGATCAGGATGAAATATACAAAGAAGCTGCAAAAGAGGTAAACCTGTCTGATTTGACCGAAAAACAGCTGAATGAGATGTTTGCTCCGATGAGATATATTGCCGGAGATAAAGAAGTCAGAAGATTTAAAAAATCCAATGTCGAAGGGAAACGCGCCATCATCACGCAGTTCTGGAATCATCGGGATCCCGACCCTGCAACCCTTGTCAACGAAGCCCAGGTGGATTTCAATCAGCGACTTCAGTACGTGGAGCAGCAATTTGCAACTCCACGTCAACCCGGTTACAAAACAGATATGGGGCGTGTATTTTTAATTTATGGTCCACCGTCGGAAATTGAACGTTTCCCCAGCTCCATCGAAGCAAAACCCTACCAAATCTGGCACTATTTTGAAATCGAAGGTGGCGTGTTATTCGTTTTTGTTGATAAAACCGGTTTTGGAATGATGGAATTAGTGCATTCAACCGCCCGTAATGAATTGCAGGATTATCAGTGGCAGCGCTGGGTTTCTCCGACATCATCATCATCTGACCAGTACGGTTATTGATAAAAAAGTTGCGATAAATTGCAGACAGTACCTTGTCTGCGGAAAAAATAAAATATTAAAAGACCGGGCGCCCGAATATTGAAATTGGATACTCCGCCCCGAATCTCCTTCGATTGAGATAATAGTTGAAATCAATTATTGACCGACTAATCTTTGGGATGTCTACACTGTTCTTTCCGCCGATTTGTGTGGGCTGTCAAAAACGAATACCCCAAAATCAAACCTTAGTATGTAATTCATGCCGCCAACAATTACAATATCTGTCTGATGAAATGATTTTGAATAAGGAAATCCCTGAAAATTTAAATGTCATTATCCCGGTGTATGTATATGATGAACGTGTTAAAGGAATAATTCACGCGTTAAAGTATCAGGGCTTCAAGTCATTGGGAATAGCGCTGGGCGAATTGATAGCGAGTCATGTAAAAAGTAAAATAAAAATTGAGCCAAACACCATCCTTATGCCGATCCCGCTACACCCGATAAAATACCGGGAACGAGGGTATAATCAATCCTATTTTATTGCAAAGGGGCTTGAAAATACACTTAATCTGAACTTAAAAAATAATGTGTTAAAAAGAACAAAAAATACAATTACTCAAACACATTTAACAGCCCTGGAAAGACATCAAAATATGCAGGAAGCTTTTAAATTAATGGATGGAGTTGATTTTTCTCAAATTGAAAATGTCATATTGGTCGACGATGTGTTTACAACCGGATCAACCTTGAATTCGGCGGCAGGTGTTTTAAAATCCGCCGGAGTAGATAGCGTCATCGGCGTAACCGTTACAGCGCCGTTATAAATATTTTGTTGAATATGCAGCCAGTTCAGGTTGTCAATGCGTCATAATGTCAGATGACATCATAAACGTCGTATGACTATCGGTCGGTAATGTCGAATGGCACGCCCTTTGTAACATCTGGATTGCTTTTTTATTAATATGATCAAATTGATATAGAGATTATATTTATAGAAAATGTCGAAAAATGATTGACATCAGAGTAAAAATAGAAGTAACTTTAGCAGTACAAACATTAGAGTGCTAAATAATTTGAAAGGAGATCAAGATATGGCAATTAAACCTCTGGCAGATCGAGTGGTTGTAAAACCAGCCGAAGCTGAAGAAAAAACAAGTGGTGGGATTATCCTTCCCGATACGGCGAAGGAAAAACCTCAGGAGGGCACGGTCACCGCAGTCGGACCCGGTAAAGTCAGCGATAACGGTACAATCGTTCCTATGGAAGTGAAGATTGGCGACAAAGTCCTTTATGGAAAATATTCCGGTACTGAAGTCACCATTAAAGGTGATGGACATCTTATTATGAGAGAAAGTGACATTTTAGCTATTATCAGCTAAATGCAGAAAGGAGCAAATAATGGCAAAAGAAATTCAATATGACGTAACAGCAAGATCGGGACTTAAGGATGGCGTTGACAAATTAGCCAACGCTGTAAAAGTAACACTTGGTCCTAAGGGCCGGAATGTAGTTATTGAGAAAAAGTTTGGTTCGCCTACAATTACCAAGGACGGGGTAACTGTTGCAAAGGAAATTGAGCTTGAAGATAAACTGGAGAATATCGGCGCCCAAATGGTCAAAGAGGTTGCTTCAAAAACTTCCGACATTGTCGGTGACGGAACAACGACTGCAACCGTTTTGGCTCAGGCAATTATAGCTGAAGGCTTTAAAAATATTACTGCCGGCGCTGATCCCATGGAGATTAAAAGAGGTATTGACCTCGCTACCGCTGAAGTGGTCAAGGGATTGAAAGAGATCAGCAGAGATGTTACTGGAAGTAAAGAGAAAATTGCCCAGGTTGGCGCAATTTCCGCTAACAATGATTTATATATTGGTGAACTGATTTCTGATGCGATGGAAAAAGTCGGTAAAGATGGAGTCATTACCGTCGAAGAGGCAAAATCAACTGAAACAGGATTAAAAGTTGTCGAAGGTATGCAGTTTGACCGCGGATATATTTCGCCCTATTTTGTTACCAATGCCGATTCAATGGAAACTATTCTTGAAGATCCGTACATTTTAATTTACGACAAAAAAATCAGCAACATGAAAGATTTATTGCCTATTCTCGAGAAAATATCTCAGATAGGCCGTCCTCTCTTAATCATTGCCGAAGATATTGAAGGCGAAGCTTTGGCTACATTAGTTGTCAATAAGCTGAGAGGAACCCTTCGGGTAGCAGCAGTGAAAGCGCCCGGGTTTGGTGATCGTCGTAAAGCTATGTTGGAAGATATTGCAGTTTTAACCGGTGGTACTGTTGTTTCTGAAGAGCAGGGTTTCAAACTGGAAAATACTACGGCAGACATGCTCGGAAATGCCAAACGTATTACTATTGATAAAGATAACACAACAATTGTTGAAGGCTCTGGAAAACATGATGATATCAAGGGCCGTATCAAACAGATTAAAGCTCAGATTGAATCGTCAACCTCTGACTATGATAAAGAAAAACTTCAGGAACGTCTGGCAAAACTTTCCGGCGGTGTAGCTGTTCTGGAAATTGGCGCTGCAACTGAAGTGGAAATGAAAGAGAAAAAAGCCCGTGTAGAAGATGCCCTGCATGCAACCCGTGCTGCGGTTGAAGAAGGGATTGTCCCCGGCGGCGGTGTAGCCTTTCTGAGAGTTCAGTCGAAACTGGACGATTTGGATTGTGCCGGTGATCAGAAGGTTGGTGTTAATATTGTTAAAAAAGCTATCGAAGAACCCATTCGTCAGATTGTCAAGAATGCCGGTTATGAACCTTCTATCGTCGTCATGAAAGTGAAAGAAGGTAAAGATGATTTCGGTTTTGATGCTTATAAAGAAGAATATGTGCATATGCATAAAGCCGGTATTATTGATCCGACAAAAGTTGTGCGGATTGCAATTGAAAATGCAGCCAGTATTGCTGGACTGCTATTGACTACCGAAGCTACGATTACTGAAATTCCTGAAGCTGAACCGACAGGCCCCGCAATGCCTCCGGGCGGCGGAATGGGTGGAATGTATTAATTGACATAACCTGTTATAATGGGCTATTCCTTATCGGAGTAGCCCATTTTTTTTATTTTTTAAAACTGGTTATATTTGTTAATGAATACTTGATTCTGATGGACTTTAAAGATATATTGCAATGTTAATCAAAAGGGAGGAAAAATGAGCAATTTATGGGGTGACATAAAAAAAAGTTTGGGAGAATGGGCAACTAAAGCGGCTGACAAAGCCGGAGAATTTACTCGTGAAGCTGCCGATAAAGCCGAAGAGGTTACAAAATTGGGTAAAGTAAAATTGGACATATTTCAGATTAAAAGAGATATTGAAAAACAATTTACTGAGCTTGGCGGCACAACCTATAAATTAATAAATGAAAAAAAAGCCAAAGACTTCGAAAAAAACGAGAATATCATAGCCTGTCTTTCCACTATTAAAGACCTTGAGAAAAAGCTGAAAGAAAAAGAGAAACAGTATAAGAGTATTCAGGAAACCAACCACATAAAAAAAGAACCGCCGGAAGAAAACGAAAAAGTATAGCTTTTTATCTAAAAAGAGGCTATGATTATGAATAAGAGCAGATCGTCTAAAAACATTCCTCATTCATACAGTCATATACTTCGGCTATATTTTGAAGAAATCAGTCATGAAGAGCCTTTATCTCCGGAAGAAGAAATCGAACTGGCTGCGCTGGTAAGGCAAGGGGATTCTCAGGCTCTTGATAAATTGCTACGTGCTAATTTACGTTTCGTTGTTTCTGTTGCAAAAAAATATCAAAACCATGGCTTATCACTCGAAGATTTGATTAACGAAGGTAATATTGGGCTAATTAAAGCTGCCCAAAGATTTGATGAAACCCGCGGGTTTAAATTTATTTCATATGCGGTGTGGTGGATTCGTCAAACAATATTACAGTCGATTTCAGAATATTCCCGATTAGTTCGATTGCCACTTAATGTTGTTGGAAGCCTTAATAAAATATCCAAAATCACATTGGAATTTGAACAGGAATATGAACGAGAACCAACTTCAGAGGAGATCGCGGATATTCTGGAAAAAGAGAATATAGATCTGGATATTACACGACAGCTAAATGAAGGAACTTTAAGTATAGATACACCCATTGGTAATGATGGGAGTAGCACTCTTCAGGATATTTTAGCCGGGCTGGAGGATAATAATCCTGAGAGGCTATTAACCCAAGAATCCTTTCACTTTGAGATTGAAAGAGTGCTGAGAAGTCTGGACAAAAGAGAAGCCATGATTATTCGCCTCTATTTTGGCATTGGTCATGAACTTCCACTAACATTAGAAGAAATCGGAAATCAGCTGCACTTAACACGGGAAAGGGTTCGACAGATAAAGGAAAAGGCCCTGCGGAAGCTACGACATACTTCAAGGACGCTATATTTAAAGGGATATCTCGGTTAAAATAATCATTGACAAATTGACAACTAATTATTAAAATGTGCCGTAGATGGAAATAGTAGGGTCAATAGTATAAATAAATAGATAAAGAATGAAGAGACAATCCAAGATTGTTCTTGTGTGGAACACTAAAAAATCACCCAAATTGTTCAGCCTGAGCCGGCGGCAGATTGTTGGGCTGGGAACTCTTACGGCTATTCTTCTGGGTATAATTGTAATAATTGGAATCAATGTCTTCTCGGATATCGTGTATCACTCGAAAGTCATCCGCCTGAGAAAAAATAACAGTAAATTAGTTGGTACTGTCTACGATTTGAAAAGCAGAATTCAACAAATGGAATCAGAAATTAAAGTGCTGGCTGAAAAAGATCAGGCTCTGCGAACTTATGCCGATCTACCCGTTATTGATAAGGATATCCGAAAGTTGGGTATTGGTGGCAAGTACAATATTCATGATGACGAAATTGATAAATTGTTTACTGATGACAATATAAAAATCTCATCTCTTGTAAATGATTTAGATCGCCTGACCCGTGAGATAAAGCTGGAACGGATCAGTTATGAAGAAATTTACAACGCTGTCAAGCATCGGTCGCCACAGATCAAATCCACACCATCTATCAGACCGCTTAATACCGGATTTATTTCCGATGGCTACGGGTATCGGAGAGATCCATTTTCCGGCATACGTCAATTTCACTACGGGATTGATATTTCTGCTCCTTCTGGCACACCTGTCTATGCTACCGCTGATGGAGTAGTGCGCAGCACCAATTCCAGTAGGACATATGGAAAAATAATAAAAATTGATCATGGGTACGGGTATGCGACATTTTACGCACACCTTTCGAAAATGATTGTGAAACCCGGTGATGTTGTTAAGCGTGGTCAAAAAATTGCCGAAGTGGGTTGTACCGGACGAAGTACGGCATCACATTTACACTACGAGATACGGCAATTTGGCATCAATAAAAATCCTCTGGATTACTATTTTACCGGCTATATCCACTAAGAAACTAATTATAAAAAATTTATTCTGTTTATTTCAGCTTTAATTATAGGCTGTATTTGCGTAATTTTCAAAGCGTATGAACTCTAAAAAATATTACATTGAAACTTATGGTTGTCAAATGAACGAAGCAGACTCGGAAATCATTGCCGGTTTGCTGGAGGATTGCAACTATAGGGCAACCCGTGTACCGGAAGAAGCCGATATTATCCTTGTCAATACCTGTAGTGTACGTGAAGGAGCCGACAGCCGGGCAATCGCTCATTTATCCCAATATAAAAATCTAAAAAAACATAATCCCGGTCTGACTCTCGGGCTGGTTGGCTGTGTCGCCCAGAGGGACAGAGGGAAGATATTAGAACAAAAACCCTTTATTGATTTAGTTCTTGGCCCCGACACATATCGCCGGATTCCCGAACTCATTATACATGCTAACAAGCCCTGTATAGATGTTCATCTTTCGAAACAGGAAGTTTATGAAGGATTAATGCCCTTCAGAAACACACAGGTGAATGCCTGGGTCTCAATTATGCGGGGGTGTAATAAATTCTGTTCTTTCTGTATTGTTCCCTTTACAAGAGGTCGTGAAAGAAGTCGTGCGGTTGAAAGTATTGTCACCGAGGTAAAAAAAGCGATTCAAGACGGTTATCAGGAAATAACTCTGCTGGGACAAAATGTTAATTCTTATAAACATCAGGAAGATCGTTTTCCGGATTTATTAAAAACCGTTGCTCTGATCCCCGGGGTTAAGAGAATCAGGTTTACTTCTCCCCATCCGCAAGATGTGGACGAGGCGATGCTTAAGGTTATGCGCGAACACGAAAATATTTGTAAGAGCATTCATCTACCCCTGCAAGCCGGTGCCACGAAGATATTAAAACTAATGAACCGAACTTACTCTAAGGAAAAATATCTTGATGTTGTTGATAAAATTCGGGAATATATGCCGGATTGCAGTATTACAACGGACATTATCGTCGGATTTCCGGGTGAAACAGATGAAGATTTTGAAGAAACGTTAGATGTAATGGATCGAGTTGTGTTTGACAATGCTTATATGTTCAAGTATTCACCGCGCCCCGGCACCGCTGCCGTCAAACTTCCTGATGATGTCCCGGAAAATGTGAAAGCTGAGCGTCTAAATCGGATTATTGAGAAACAAAAAGCACATCTGTTGGCTAAAAACCGGGCCCTGGTCGGTACAGTTCAAACCGTATTAATAGACGGTTTTAGTAAAAAGGATAGAGATGAAAAAATCGGCAGAACCGATACCAACAAACTTGTAATATTAAAAGCAGGCAGCGCTTGTATAGGTGAAATGGTTAAGGTTTTGATTTTTGATGCGGTAGGTGTTAGTTTATTTGGTAAAGTAGATTAATTTGAGAGGAGATTATGAAGTATTTAAAACTGTTGGTAATTGTTCTCGTTGTTCTTATTCTCTTAATATTTGTAATCCAAAATGTCGGTCAAAATATCACCTTAAAATTTATTAGCGATGCCTATTCATTTTCTACGGAGATGATCGTTGTATTGCTGATTTCGGTGGTCATAGGATTTCTGATGGGATATTTATTAGGCGGTATCCAAATTCTGGAACAAAAAAACAAGGTTCGTGTTTTAAATTCTGAATATAAGAAATTGAAAAAGGAAGTTGATCTTCTCCGAAATAAGGATATAGAAGACGTCGAGGCGGTTGGGGCAATAACCACAGATAAAAAGGAACCTTAAATGACAGCCAATGTAACCTATTTAGTAATTTCAATAATCGTCGTAGGTGTTTTGCTTCTCTGGCTTATATTCGGTCGCAAGAAATCATCCGGCAAGCCTAAACCCTCTCTTTATACTCAAGCGTTGGATCATATCATACGCAGAGATTATGAATCCGCGATCAAAGAATTAAAGGCGATTATTAAAAAAGACACCAATCACATCGATGCCTATATCAAATTAGGGAATCTGCTTCGTGAAACCGGGCAATTAAAAGCCGCTGTAAAGATTCATCAGGGACTTCTGTACCGGCAGGATATTAATAAAACTCAGAAACTTGAGATTATGCGTAATCTTGTCGACGATTATATTGAGATGGATGAAAAGGGAATTGCTCTATCGGTAGCCTTGAATATTCTGGATGTGGATAAACGGGATATATGGGCATTAGAAAAGATATGGCATTTATATCGCGATCTGAAAAAGTGGGCTAAAGCATCAGAATACATGGAGAAAATACTCCGTTATCGGAAACAGTCCAATAGTCGAATTCTGGCAATTTATAAAGTGCAGGAAGGGCTGGAAAAATTGGAAGCCGGGAACTGTCATGAAGCCAGATTGATTTTTCGTAAAGCGATCAAAATTGATCCGGGCTGTGAAGTGCCCTATTTTTACATGGCGGAATCCTATGTAAAGGACCGGCGCGAACTTGATGCCGTTGAATGGTGGGTGAAATTTGCCAAAACTGCACCGGAGAAAGCCTGGCTGGTGTTTAATCCACTTCAGAAAGTACTGTTTAGCCTGGGTAATTTTGGTAAAATTGAAGATTTTTATTTGAATATTTTAAAAAACAAACAGGATGATGTCCGTACAATTACAGCCCTGGCAAATTATTATGAACGTAAGGGCGATTTGCAAAAGGCCTCTGATCTGGTTGAAGATTTGATCGAAAACAATCCGAATTCGACTATTGCAAAAATTGCCTATTGTAAATTGCTCGTATACCTTAAACGTGAAAAAGAAGTCGGCGATATTCTTAATGATATTATAGATAAATTCGACTCTATTGACCAGGTTCGCTGTTCTAATTGCGGTCATCATATCCGGGATATTCTCTGGATCTGTCCGGTATGCGGTGCGGAAGATTCCTTCCTGAATCAATTATGAAAAGAAAATTTCTAATCATTTTATTGCTGTCATTTCCATTATTGCTGATTTCACAGGATTTAACCCAATATTTTGAGTATCTGAAATGCGATAAAGCAGATTCTGTAAAAAAGGCTCTACCTCAATTAATAGAAAATTATCCGAATAGTGCCGATGTTTTATTCCTGTCGGCTCTAATCGAGACCGATGGTGATAAAGCTTTGTTAATTTATAAAGACGTTTTCAGCCAATATCCAAACAGTGACCGGGCGGATGATGCTTTGGTAAAAATTATCGAGTATTTATACACGAAAGGATTATATAAGAAAACCATTATCTATTCAAAACAACTGATCACAAAATATCCTCAAAGTGAAAATATTGCTCAAAGTGTCTATATGCTCCTGAGCAGTTTCAACGTTATGAATAAAAAAGATTCGGTTGATTATTATTATGATCATTATTTAAAACGCTATCCCGAGCTTGATCTGAAATTTTATAATTACCAGAGCGTTCCCGCCTATGTGACCGGTGAGCAGTTTGCGACAAAAACAGAAGCCGTCAAGCAACCGGTTGCTCCGCCAACGACCGTCAGTCAGGGGAAATTTACGCTACAGGTTGGTGCTTTCGGGAATCCGCAAAATGCTCTTATATTAAAAAATCGTCTGAAAGCTCTGGGGTATGATCCTTATGTCCAAAAAATCAAAGGCAATAGTCAGGATCTATTATCCGTTAGAGTTGGGAGATTTAATTCCCGGAATGATGCCGTCACCGCGAAAAAACGTCTTAAGACAATGCACAAAATTGATAGTATTGTAGTTCAAAGGGATTCATGGGAATGATTGCAACCCCGGTGGGTGCCACGGTCTTCAAAATCGCTGTCTCCGACACAATCGGAGAGCTGGGTTCGACTCCCAGGCGTTCCCGCTAATATTTTTTTAATACTATTTGATTTTAGTAATAAATAGTTATTAAATTAGAATTGTGATATTTTAAAACTGAAGTTCTGGGGGGTGCTTTTCACTAACATGTGAAAGGCTGAGAAAATACCCTATGAACCTGCTCTGGATAATGCCAGCGAAGGGAGATTGCTATGAACCACAAATCATTTCTCACGTTTTTCTTCATTTTTCTTTTTCCGCTTTTCATTTTTCAATCAGTTTTTGCCGCAGATTATGTAATCAGCGGAAAACTGCTGTCCCATGAAACCGGCAAACCGGTGGAATATGCCAATATTTTACTGATAACCGGCGAAGGGACCTATTCCGGCGAGACAGGCGATTTTCAAGTTAAATCCGAAAAATTACCGGTTAAAGTAACCATATCCCACATTGCATTTCGGGATACTTCCTTTATAGCTTATAGTCAATCTATCGGTAATATCTATCTAAGGGCTGAAGTTATCGCAGGCGAAGAGGTTTTTGTGACGGCGACCAGAGCCGTGAAAGGCAAATCACCGGTGGCTTTTTCAACATTGTCTATTGAAGAGATTAAGGCTCGTTATACGGTTGAAGATGTCCCTATGATTCTGGCGATGGAGCCGGGTGTCTATTCCTACAGTGAAAGCGGTAACGGAACCGGATATTCCTATGTCCAGATTCGGGGCTTTGATCAGAGCCGCATCGCGGTGATGATGAATAATGTGCCTTTGAATGATAATGAAAGTCATCAGGTCTATTGGGTGGACCATGGTGATGTTCTTGCCGACGCCGAAGATGTCCAGATTCAGCGCGGTATCGGGAATAGCCTCTACGGATCTTCGGCTTTTGGAGGTTCGATCAATGTGTTGACATCGATTGGCGCCAAAAATCCGGAATTTGCAGTGAATATCGGCGCCGGCTCTTACAATACTTCCAAAATTCATTTAAAAGCAAAAAGCGGTAATCTTTTCGATGATAAATTAAACCTGTCCGCCAGACTGTCGCAGATCAGGTCCGATGGCTATCGCGATTTTCATGATACCGTCCAAAAGTCCGGCGCCTTTGGGATCGAATATGATGGCAAAAACTTTACGCATCAATTCAGAGTATTAGTCGGCTATGAGAACAGTCGTCTGATGTGGGACGGGATTTTCGCCGATGAAATCAATGACCGGGAAAAACGGCGGGCGGGCTATCAATCTTACATTGATGATTTCTTACAACAAATCTATTCAGTGAACAGCTCCTGGCGGATCAATGACCGTTTCCACTGCACTAATGTGGTTTATCTGGTGCGGGGCGAGGGCTATTACCAAACTGAAAAGACTTCCGGGTACGATCTTGCCGAAGATGGCGGAAACGCTGACCGGGACGATTTCCGGGATTTTCTTATTGCATACAATCTTGACAATTATTACGAAGGGTATCCGTGGGATTCCATGAACAGTCGGGAATTAGGCTTTACCCGCCGGAAATGGATTGTAAATAACTATTTTGGAATTATTCCGACACTAACTTATATCCGTGATAAATATCGTCTTGATGTTGGCGGTGAGATTCGCTCCTATGCCGGTGATCATTACGGTGAAATTGCCGATTTCTCAGATCCGGATTTAGCGTCTCTAATTTCCAGAGACTGGTACCGCTATTATAACTATATCGGTGAAAAACTGATCACTACCGGTTTTGCGCACTTTGCTTTCGAGCCGCTGGAAAAATTGAAACTGATTGCCGATTTGCAATATCAGCGTGTGCATTGGAATATGGATCAAAAAAAGATCGGACATGCCGTCGGGTATCAATTGGATGCAAAATGGAATTTTGTGAATCCGCGCCTGGGGGCGATTTATTCGTTCTCTGATGAATTGTTTGTCTTTGCCAATTACGGCAAAGCCCAACGGGAACCGGCGGATGAACAGATTATTGAAGCCGATGATGTGTGGAATGCTCCTCAAAAAGCTTCGGCTGAATTAATTCATGATTATGAATTAGGAGGCAGATATAGAATCCGGCAACTTGAAATCGATCTGAATCTCTACCGGATCAATTATAAAAATGAGCAGATGAAAAACATTGACATCGAACAGGAGGGCGAATATAGCTATTACCATTCCGATGCAACATTACACCAGGGGCTGGAATTGGAACTAGCATATCAGCCTTCATCTTTCTGGACGTTGAACCTGAACGGCAGCGCCAGTCAGCATATTTTTCATACCGGTGACTGGAAAGATAAGATTATCCCCAATGTTCCTTGTCTGTTATTAAATGGCAGTGTCGCCGTGTATCCCACAAAACAGATAACATTTTTTATGAACTCGCGTTTTGTGGGGAAACAATACCTTGATAACCAGAATCTCGGAACCAATGACGCTTACTGGTTATTGGATGCCGGCGCCCGGTATATTTTCAAAAATGTTGAACTAAATTTTAAGCTGAATAATATCCTGGATAAACTTTATTCAACCTACGGTTATGGCTATGAATGGGGCGGCTATTATGCCTATTACTGGCCCGGCGCGACGCGGAACGGGTTTATTTCGATTTCATATCGATTTAAGAAGTAGAATACTATCTTTGATGTTTTCGTCCCAGCAGGGATCTCTATGAGATAAAAAGTGATTATACCGGTTATCCTGAGGGAAGCGAAGCGACAGCTTGCCCCGACTTGTCGGGGAAGGATCTCCGACGAGAGTTCAGTAGAGATTTTTTCCCACCGGGGACCCCGACGAGTCGGGGCACTCGTACATCGTTCAGAACGCTCCCAACCTTGGCTCTATAAATAAGAGATCCCCTGTTTGTATAATGCAATGGTTTCATTCCGCCCGGGCGGGACTGCCGGAAAAGATTCCTTTTCAAATATGTATCCCAAAAAACCATGACCCCATAATTACGACGAAAATAAAATGTGTCTATTATGATCACTGTTTTTTCAGGCTCATAAATTGGCAAAGTGACCTTATAGCTGCCTATCTTGGATCGGACTGTTTTAATGGACAGATCATAACTTTTTGCCAATTGTGCACAACTTTGTTTAGCATCCGTGTTGTCGTGAAATATATTTTCCTGCAGTGTTTTTTTTTTTAGGTTTTGGCTACCACATCGGGGACATATTTTTTAGCATTTTTTATCCTAAGAAAATAAAATCAGGCCTAACTTCCTAACACTCAATTAAATACCGCGTTTTTAGCCCCCCTAAAATTACCATTAGACCTTAAATCACAATAAAAAAAAATCATTGACAAATTTAATTACAAATAATATATTCCAATCAATAGTAACTCATATCTGAACTACAAATGAAACAGACAAAACTAAAAAGAAATCAAGACCGGCTCACCAACCTCTCCATTTTGTGTTTTCTGGGCTGCCTTTTGCCTTTTCTCTGCGAGGGGAAAGCAGCACAATATACCGCTACTCCGGTCTGGGCTCAAGATGCGATCTGGTATCAGATTTTTCCCGAAAGATTTAGAAACGGCGATCCGTCTAATGATCCGACCATCGAGACTCTTGACGGCACCTGGCCTTATGATAAACAGCATGAATGGGCAATTACGCCCTGGACATCTGACTGGTATAAATTACAACAATGGGAAGATAAAAATGCCCGGGGTTTTTATTATAATGCGCAGCTGCGCCGTTACGGCGGAGATATTCAGGGAATCATCGATAAACTGGATTATTTACAGGAATTAGGTGTCAATGCTATTTATTTGAATCCCGTTTTTGAATCGGCTTCTTCTCATAAATACGGCGCCACAATGTACCGTCATATTGATAATAATTTTGGTCCCGACCCAAAAGGCGATATTGAAATCTGGAATAGTGAAACTCCAGATGATCCCTCAACATGGCGCTGGACTTCTGCAGACCAATTATTTTTAAAATTAATTAATGAAGTCCACAACAGGGACATGAAGATTATCATAGACGGCGTATTTAATCATGTTGGAATACCTTTCTGGGCATTTCAGGATGTGAAGAAGAAAGGCCGGCAAAGTAAATATCTGGATTGGTTTATCATAAATTCTTTTGATAATCCGGCAACGTCCGAAGATGAATTTGAGTATCAGGGCTGGTACGGCGTGACCGACCT